>CAZOCA010000675.1:0-2503 GCA_964578105.1 uncultured Pararhizobium sp. | reverse complement strand
CGCCATACCCTGCATATCAATACGGTCAAACCAGAACCCCTTCTGGCCCCCCGCCGTCCGGCAAAGCCTCTTACCAAGGAAACCGGGGAACTGGTGGACGAGAACGAAGGCACTCAATCCGACGAGCTTCCGGAAAAAAGCCCTCATCTTTAGTCCCGCAAACACCTCAACGACTGGAATGTGAATGACCGTCAAAGACAAGCCTGAATCAGCAGGGAATGGAACCGGCGCCACTGCGGCAACGAGCGCAAACACGCCTCCACAAGCGCGTTTTGTCGAAGGGTCGACCATGCGCCATGTGTTCGTGATGACCTCGACCGGATCTGTTGGCCTGATGGCGGTGTTTCTCGTTGATTTCGCAAATCTGTTTTACATCGCGCAACTGGGTCAGCAAAATCTGGCTGCGGCCATTGGTTATGCCGGAACCATTCTGTTTTTCAATGTGTCGATTTGTATTGGCATCACCATTGCCGCAACCGCCCTGGTGTCACGCTATATCGGGCAAGGAGAGCGTGAGCGCGCCCGCCATATGGCAGGCTCAGCGCTCGCCTTTATCGTGCTGGTGACCATTGTCGTTGCCGCATTGATGATTGCATTCACCGATTCATCCCTGGCTTTGTTGGGTGCCACTGGCGAAACCAAGGCGATTGCGAAGGGCTTTTTGCTGATTGTGCTGCCGTCCATGCCGATCATGGGTTTTGGCATGTGCCTGAGTGGTCTGCTGCGCGCTCAGGGCGATGCAAAACGGGCGATGTATGTCACTTTGGGAGCAGGCTTCGCCGCAGCTTTACTCGACCCGCTGTTCATTTTCGGGTTTGGCCTGGGCGTTACCGGTGCTGCCATTGCAACGGTTTGCTCTCGGATCGTGATGGTCATGATTGGCCTTTATGGCGCCATTAAAATACATGATCTGGTCGGGATGCCCTCTCTCAGTGGCATGACGGAAGACGCCAGCGCACTGGCTGGCATCGCCCTTCCCGCCGTGTTGACCAATATCGCAACACCTGTTGGCAATGCTTACATCACAGGCGCAATAGCGCCATATGGCGATGATGCTGTTGCCGGCTGGGCTGTTATTGGACGGATCATCCCGGTGGCCTTCGGCGCCATATTTGCCCTGTCAGGCGCTATTGGCCCAATCCTTGGTCAGAATTTTGGAGCAAGGAAATTTGACCGTGTTCGGCAAGCCATGCGCGACGCGTTGATTTTGATGATCGGCTACTGCCTTGTCGTCTGGGCAATCCTGTTCATGCTGCAGGGATTTGTTATCTCCATATTCGATGCAACTGAAAATGCAGCCGAACTGATCCGCTTTTTCTGCACCGTGGCCGCGTTTGGCTTTCTGTTCAATGGCGGGTTGTTTGTGGCCAATGCGGCTTTCAACAATCTTGGATTTCCAACGCTGTCGACCCTGTTCAATTGGGGCAAGGCAACCATCGGCACCATTCCTTTTGTTTGGGCGGGGTCTGCATGGATGGGGGCAACTGGCGTGCTTTTGGGTCAGGCCGTGGGGGCGTTGCTGTTTGGTCTCGCCTCTATAATTGTCTGTTTCAAGGTCTTGCAGACACTGGACACACGGGACCCGGACGAGCGCAAGCCGCCCTTGTGGCGCAGCGGCGCTTCCGCCTTCTCCAGCGCCAAAAGCGCCACTCTTCACAATTGAGCCGTGAGGTACTATCTAGAAGTGGGCTTGAAGGAGATTTTTGAATGCTTGATCAGCTGACCCCCATGGGTGGCTCGCTTGCGGAGCTGCGTTATCTGGACAATGATTTTCAGGTCGTGCGCCCGGGTAGCCACGTGAAATGCGCCATAACTGCTACGCTGATAGAGCTTGAAGAGCTGAAATATTGGAGCGTGGCCCGGCAGGAGGCTTACGCAACAATCGAAGCATCGCTCAAGGCTGAACTTGCCAGTCGACAACGCCGGATGGGATAAGTTCGAGCTGAGTTAAGAGTGCATCTCATTCGAACTGGCCATAAGTCCACGGAGCATCTGATCTATGCTGTCCGGGTTTTCCCATTCAATTTGAATTTTCAGAACCTTTGTGACCTGACGCAACTCAGCAGCATATGTGTGCTCCGGCGCTGCCAATAATCTAACAAAGTCCTTCTGGGTTGTGATCGGCATGGCATCTTGAGAGCGACATCTGGAAAGAATTTTTTCCGCATCCTGTTCCGTAAATGCATGGTGATCAGGGAAGGAAAAACGCTCCACTGCTTCCAGATTGGCGTTTGTCAGCGATTCAAAAAATTTCTCCGGGCGTCCAATGCCGGAATAAGCGATGAAACGCCGGCCGACAAGATCCTCTGACATCTGAACGGGAACAATCTCACCACGATAAATGGGAAGGTCGTGACGATTTGCGGCGTCCTCAACGTCTCCCCCCCGAGCGCCATCGCCAAGGGCAATGATTGCGGAGGCTTTTTGCAACTGGCTGTTTACGGGCGCGCGTAACGGTCCTGCGGGACAGCATAACCCATTGCCCCAAGCCGTCTGTGTATCC
>CAZOCA010000674.1:0-2507 GCA_964578105.1 uncultured Pararhizobium sp. | reverse complement strand
CCTCTATTGGGTGACGTCGAGCGTATCCCAGTAAGCCTGCGCCTTGCGGATGGTTCCAGCCGGGTCTTTACTGAAACGCATGGCCCCTGTTGCCGTATGAAACAAATACAGTTTTTTATTGTGAATGCGCCAGTGCTGGGGCTTGCCCTCAACCACATGCTGTTGCGACAAACCGCCAGTGCAATAGGCGCCAAACTGTGGCGCAAAAGCTTCCGGGTTTGCGCGAAACTGTGCAGCTTCAGAGGCTGATCCAAAGCGCCACGTTGCACCCTTCCAGTTTACAACATGGTTGCCGCGGCCTGCTTCAGGACCACCTTTTTGGAAATAGGAAGTTGTATCTGTGCCGCGGATGGCAAGATGCCCTGCCCCCGTTGAATTGATCGGATCAAGCGCGGATGCTGAACCACTCAAGACAAGAATGGTGCCAAGGCCAAATAGGAAACGTCGTAACATAATAAAAAAACCTGCCGTTTTAAGCGAGTGTTCCATCCTGTTTACATGGCCTGCATCCAAAATGCATTTCACAGATAGGTGATCAGAGACCGCAGCCACATCGCCGAAATCGGACATCATCATCACTTGCCCTATCGACCAGAAACCGGGCATTGGCTATTCTGTATCCATGATTGATGTTGAAACATGCGAAGCAGCACGCTACCGCCGTGACCCGGAATTCGACGGCTTGTTCTTCACTGCAGTGAAGACCACCGGCATCTATTGCCGTCCGGTGTGTCCGGTAAAACAGCCACTGTCAAAAAACGTAGAGTATTACCCGTCAGCACCAGCGGCAGAACGCGCCGGCTACCGTCCTTGTCTGCGTTGCCGCCCGGAAACCGCACCATTCTGCCCTGCCTGGAAGGGAACCAAATCCACCGTTGAACGCGCACTGAAGCTCATTTCAGATGGCGCGCTCGATACCGGCAGCGTTGAAGATCTTGCCGATCGGCTCGGTATGGGTGCGCGGCATTTATCGCGCCTTTTCAAACAGCATGTCGGGGCCAGTCCTACACAATGCGCCCGGACATTCCGGCTGCAAAAGGCCAAACGGCTGTTGAACAGCACAGATCTTTTGATGCCAGACATTGCAACCCAATCCGGCTTTAGCAGCCTACGCCGTTTCAACGCCGCCTTCTCGGAATTATACGGCCGCCCACCGACCGACATTCGCCGTCGCAGAGAGTACGCATCATGACAAGCGAAGAAAATCTTGCCTGGTGCCACATCGAAAGCCCTGTTGGTGAGTTGGTTGTTGCTGGAAACGAAAACCACCTGCACCATATCGGCTTTCCAAACGGAAGCCGTACAACAGAAATTCATCCCGGTTGGACCCATGATCCTACACCCTTTGCTGCCCTGCGCGAACAGTTGAAGGCCTATTTCGCAGGCGAATTGATCAAATTTGATCTGCAGCTTCGACCATCCGGAACTGATTTCCAAAAAACCGTCTGGCAAGCTCTGATGGATATTCCATACGGGGAAACAACGTCTTATGGCGCGCTGGCTTTCACAATTGGGCGCCCCAAAGCCAGCCGCGCAGTTGGCGCCGCCAATGGTGCAAACCCCATTCCAATCATCATTCCATGCCACCGGGTCATCGGCGCCGACCGGTCCCTCACCGGTTTTGGCGGAGGCGTCGAAACAAAAGCGTTTTTACTGCAACTCGAAGGTTTCTCCGATGCAGAGCCCTTGCTGCTTTAGACCCAGCAAAACGCACTCACATTTGATCAACCATCATGCTATACTGCATCCAGAAATTGCAGAATACAGAGTCTAACTATGAGCGCTTTCACCAGGAAGCAGTAGCGCAGTAGAAGGGAGTTTGATTTTGAAAACCCCATGGCATCTTTGGGTTATCGGAGTGGTCACCCTCCTATGGAATGCGATTGGCGCATTTGACTATATCCAGACTCAAACCGGCAACGCGGACTACATGGCCCAGTTTACGCCTGAACAAATGGCGTATTTCTCAGGTTTTCCAATCTGGGTAAACGCCAGTTGGGCCGTCGCCGTCTGGTTTGGTGTCGCAGGGTCTTTCCTGCTGCTGCTGCGCCAACGGGTTGCGGCACCTGTTTTGGGCCTGTCGCTGCTTGCCATGATTGTAACCGCCACCCACAATTTCGCTATTGGCGAGGTTAAGATGCAGGATGTCGTCGGACAAGGTGCCATTTACTTCACACTTGTGCTGTTTGCCATTGCTCTGCTTCTGTGGATCTACAGCCGTAAAATGCGCTCAAAAGGCGTGCTTCGCTAGGCGACAAGTGCTGCAAGCTCACATATCTTTCAGGACGCCTGACTGCGGCGTGAATTTCAATCTGCGTCATGTTCAGCAACTGTCACATCGCAGGTTTTCCTCACACAGGCTTACATGGCCTTCTGATTCACCCTGGCCGACAAGGTTTCAACACTCTCAACACGTTCCGAATAACGATCCGTAAGATAAGCAGACCGTCCGCGCGTCAGCAAAGTGAATTTCATCAACTCTTCCATGACATCCACCATACGGTTGT
>CAZOCA010000673.1:0-2513 GCA_964578105.1 uncultured Pararhizobium sp. | reverse complement strand
GGTTGATGCGATGGGCTTGTAAGGATCAAGCGCGTGCGTGCTTTTCCAAAGCTGGGTCGACAACACGCCGACAATTATAAACGGAACACCCCACATCAACAGGTCAAGCCAGCCAGAGAATGCCCAATCCGGCGTATAGCGCGCTTTGCGGTTGCGATATCGATAGCGCCAGAACATCAACGGCACCAGAATGAAGACCGGCAGAATTGCAATCATGGTCCACGCAAAAACTTCGAACAAATGCGCGCGCTGTGCAGCGGCAATCGGCCCGGCCGGGTCGAGGAAACTGTTGCGTTGCTCGCTGCATGCAGACAGCAGAAGAAACGACAGGCTGCAAAAAACCAGGCGGTGCCGAATTGGGGAAATCAATTGGGACATAATCGCTTTCATTGTTCCGTCGCCTTTTCGGTTTCCACGTCGGGTCCATCGCCAACGGATACCGTGCTTTTCGCTGTCGTTTGATGCAGAATAACATTCTGATACGCATAAGGAATTTCGACCTCTTCATGGTCAAATGCCTTTTTAATGCGTTCGAGCAAATCAAACTTTACCCCGGCAGCCGTTCCAGCATCCCTGCACCATGCCGTCATGGAGAAATCGACACTTGAGGCACTCAAAGCTGTGATCCGGCAGGTGACAATCTCTTCCACATCAGCATGCTGTGTTGCCAAATCGAGTGCGATGGTCCGGGCTTTGTCGATGTCCGCGCCATAGCCAATTGAAAAGGGAACAACAGCCATGACGCGTGGGTTCGTCTTGGTGTAATTGATCATTGTAGCATTGGCGATGGATGAATTTGAGAGCACTATTCGACGGTTGTCGTAGGTCTGCAAAACTGTGTAGCCGAGTGAAACCGTTTCTACAGTACCGGTCTCCACCCCACCCGGCACGGCAATTTTCAAACGATCCCCAAGTTGAAACGGCTTGTAGAGAACCAGGCTTAATCCGGCGACCAGATTGGCAAGCGTTGACTGGGCTGCCAGGCCGATAACCACAGAGGCGACAGATACACTGGCCAGCAATGCCGTTGCCAATTGATTGAGCTCCGGCACGGTGTGCGCGTAGAGCATGGCAACAAATACCCAGAGAAACACCTGGGAGAAACGAGATAGGTAACCCGCCCCCAGGCGATTAATACGCCCGTCCGTATCGCGTTCGATGATCAGTTGCACGCCACGGCGCAGGACTGAAGACAGCAACAAGCCAAAAAGCACGAAGACGACAAGCAAGAGGAGCGCACCGGCCCACCCGCTGGTGTTTATCCATGCCATGGCGCGTTCAAAATCCAATTCCAAACTTGCCATTACCCAGACTTCCTTTCAGATCTTGCTTTCGTCGTTTTCGAGCGACTAACCTTCAGAAACATGTCCAGATCATGGGACAAGAATGTCCGTTCATTTGAGGCATGGTCGGCATGGTTTTCAATCATGGGGCCCTACTTCATCAGTCCTTTTATGCCGCCTGAGATCAGCAAATTGACCTCATAAAAGATGCGAGGCACCGTCATGCCTCCCGGACTGGCCAGGTAATTGGGCGTCCAGGTCGGATTGAACTTTTGCTTGAAGCTGCGCAGACCTTCAAAATGATAGAGGTGTTCGCCGTGAGAGTATAAAAAGCCGCCAACCCTGTTCCAAAGTGATGCCAGCTGGCGGTTCTCCAGACCCGAGAGTGGCGCTGCCCCAAGCGAGAACCAATGATATCCTTGCTCTGCGCCCCAGAGCATCAGCTCGGCAAAAAGAGCATCCATCGCAAAGTTCGGGCCTTGAGGATCGTAGCGCATCAAGTCCAGCGAAAGCTCATATTTGTCTGCCCCCTGAAACAGGTTGGCGAATGCAACAATGCGCCCTGTGTCTTTCTCTTTCAGAACGGCATGATCAAAATTGGATACATACGCTTCATCAAAACCGCCAAGCGCGAAGCCTTTTTCTTCGCCCTGTTTTGACGCCAGCCACCGATCCGAGATTTGCCGAAGCTCCGGTAAGATTGCTGTCAGGTTGCTTTGCGAAACAATCGCGAATTCATACCCGTCACGTGCCGCGCGGTTGCGTGCCTGGCGGAAGTCCTTTTTAGAGGATCCTTCCAGACTGAACCCTTGCAGATTTACGCGTGCAACCTCTCCGATCTTCAGGATGGAGAAGCCCAAATCCAGAAATGTGGGCACGTATTTCGGCGAGACGGCGTAGAACGCACAGCTTTTTCCTGCCTTGTCGGCTTTTTCGCGAAACTGCCAGAGCAGTTGCCTGCCCGCATCTTCTGCCCCGACTGGTTCGCCCTTGGAAATCAGCGAGGTGCCTGTATCGCCATAGGCAAGGAACGCGCGGCCATCACCGGACACCAGGAAATGCTTGTCCCCGGTCAATGAGATACAGGCTTCTGTATCTTCGCTTTCGCGGACCAATTGACGCACGACATCGGGGATGGGCGCGACCGTTTTTGGTTTTGCTGTGAAATTCAAGATCAAGTTCAGCGCGACGCCAGCCAAAATCAGGGCCGCAACAAGGCTGGAGCGCAAG
>CAZOCA010000672.1:0-2519 GCA_964578105.1 uncultured Pararhizobium sp. | reverse complement strand
CCGCTCCCCGCCCATTTCAGCATTCGATGGTCATTTTTGTTCCAGTCGTTTTATCCGCATTGCTGCTCGTCGCCAAATGACGGATCAACTGGTGTTGATCCTAGCACGCGGTTTGCCCAAGCCTGTTAATGGCGCGGGTAATTGTCCAGGGTGCAACCCCATAGCGTTCCCCAAGCTCTTTTATATTATGTGTCTCAGCCTCAAGGGCGCGTATCGCATTCAACGTCTTGCGTTTTGTCATTTTAGGCGGCCTGCCAAACTTACTACCTGCGCGCCGTGCGACTTTGAGACCTTCGAGGGTGCGTTCGGATATTATTCTTCGCTCAAATTCCGCACCGACGGCTCGGGTTTGAAAATCGCGATTTCCCTGGGCAGTGCTGGTATCAATCGCATCATTCAAAACTTCGATCTTAACGCCGCGCTCCCGCAACAATCTTTCATGGACAATTGCATCCTCTGCTGACCGAAATGCGCGGTCCAAATCCCATATGACCAGCACATCACCCGGTTGCAGAGTTTCGATCATTTTCTTGAACACAGGCCGTTTTGCTACGGTTTTCGCTGATAGACGTTCTACTTGAAGCCTGTCACACCGACCTTCCAGGCCTTTAAGCTGCCGCCCGATATTCTGTTTTTTGCCGCTAACGCGTATATATCCTCTTCTCATTTTTTCCAGCCACTTCAATAGGTTACAGTCGATAGGCCGTTCAACAAAAACGGTCCTTTTTGCGTTAGCTGGGTTTTGATGGATTTGGCGTATAGGGCAAAATCGCAAGCCATTGAACTAACGTCAGTATTATAAAATTATAACAAATATAAGGCGTAAATCGCAAATTCAACAATAATGACCGATAATGTTGAATATAAAAAGACGTATATTAAGCAAATATAAATATGTTTACGTAATAATTACAGTATTGTTATATAGTATTGCTTTTAGTGGCTCTGCAGTCGCGCTAAATGCAGGGGAAATAATGAATAAAATGAACGAGGATCAAAGAACAGGCTACATAGCTGGCGTCGTCGAGGGCGTGGCTTATTCCCGCTGGTTGAGGGACAAGCCCAACGCCGCTGGAATGCAGTGTGTCTATGATTGGTTTTACAATGGCGGAATTGAGCTTCAACGCTCAATTAACGCATGGTTTGACCGCCATCCGGACAAACCGGCTGGGCCTTTATTATACGTGCTCATTAAGAAGGATTGCGGGGAATAGGATTTGGTTCAAATAATCGACCAATTTAGAAACAAGGAACAAGCTCACTCTGACAGGAGTGGGCAAAAGCACTGGTTTATCAAGGCGCGGCAGCATCACCAAAAACGGGCGGATGCCGGTAGCAAACTTGAAGAAGATATTCTCGGGCTTGCCGCTGAAACGATGATGGCAACCCAAATTCAAATTGAAGAATTTAAAGTCAAACTCGATACCTACGAGCAGGCGACGACGGCGGCTTTGATGCAAAACCAGATCGCATTGGATTTGGTCGTTGCCCAGATCGAGGCTTTGCTTGATCGCGCCTATGTCATGGAGGACGGGCGGCGCGTCTTTAAAACCGAAGACGGTGCGCAGGTCTTTGATGAATTCGGGCAGGAAGTAAAACAAGACGAACTGGACTTTGGCTTGATCAAACCCAGTGATCCCACTTGGGAGAGCTTTTCAGGTTTGAGTGAAGAACGTAATCAACTTAATCAGGAGCGCAGTCAGCTTTTTGAGTTTCAGCAAAAACTGGACGATTCTCGCGAGAAGGCGGACAGTGGTGACCTGACCGAAGAAGGGCTTGAAGAACTGGACGCTGATCTTTTGGAGGCCATGCCGCCTTCCGTCGCAAAACAAATTTCTGGCGTTGAAAACGCATTAAGTGTTCCAAACGCATCAAGCTCTTTCACAGCGAAGGCCAATCCTGCAGCATTGCAGGCCGCGCCCGGCGTAAAAGCCGCTTTCCAACCTGAAACGCTATAACCCGAACCATGTAGCTGAGACTACGCCGCGTCGCTGTTGCGTTTCTCGCTCCACCTGATGATGTCGCGGACAAGATGAAACAGGCTTTTGCGGATATTATCATCCGGTAACTCCATCACTTCCGCCGCCAGCAACAATCCGATCTTGTTGGTGTTTGACGGCACCGGATATTTATCACCTTCCCCATAGAAGAAGCCGACAGGCGTATTAAGGAACTTCGCGCATTTGCCGATCGCTTCAGGCGGCATGTGTATCTCGCCAGTCTCATATCGCTGAACGGTTTGGGTTGAGACACCCAGAACTTCCGCCAGTCGATCTGGTGGCATCTTGTTCAGATTTCTCATCTGGCGGACACGAAAGCCCAATTCGGCATTAAATTTGGTACGTTTTCTTTTGCGCATGAGTCTCCCCTACTGTTTAGGCCGCTAGCGCCCGGCACAGGGGAGTGCCGGACGGTCGCGTTGGGAAACTTGTTCGGAATTTGCGCGTATGCGCCTCTGCCAGAGCCATATTGTAAAATGGGTGAAAAACCTTCAATCTAATCCACCACAGCCGATAGAT
>CAZOCA010000671.1:0-2519 GCA_964578105.1 uncultured Pararhizobium sp. | reverse complement strand
GCTATGGACTGCCCATCGGCGAAGTGATCTCCGAAGGCAATGTCGGCCTTATGCAAGCGGTCAAAAAGTTTGACCCGGAACGCGGATTCCGGCTTGCAACCTATGCCATGTGGTGGATCAAGGCATCGATTCAGGAATACGTCCTGCGCTCGTGGTCCCTTGTCAAGATGGGTACCACAGCCAACCAAAAGCGCCTGTTCTTTAACCTGCGCAAGATGAAAAGCCAGATTCAGGCATTGGAAGACGGCGACCTCAACCACGAGCAGGTCGAGAAAATTGCTACCAAGCTCGGGGTTTCTGTTGAGGAAGTGCATTCCATGAATCGCCGTCTCTCAGGCGACGCGTCCTTGAATTCGCCTTTGAAGGCGGATGATGGAACCGGCGAATGGCAGGATTGGTTGGTTGATGAAAGCGAAAGTCAGGAATCCATTGTTGCCAATCAACAAGAGCTGGATCAGCGCCGCATTATGCTGAAATCTGCTATGGAAACCTTGAATGAACGCGAGCAGCGCATTTTCCAGGCACGTCGCCTTTCGGAAGATCCGATCACGCTGGAAGATTTGTCGGGAGAATTCGGCGTCAGCCGGGAACGTGTTCGACAAATCGAAGTTCGTGCGTTCGAAAAGGTTCAGAAATCCATGCAGACCGCTGCATTGGAAGCTGCACGCGGACGTACCGCTCAGTTGGAAGCACATACCAGCTAGACATTGGCCAGCTAGCTCATTGGCCAGCTAGATCAAAAAATTGCGCGTTTGCCACTCACGGTTTTGAAAAGAACCGAATTGACGTAAGGCAAACGCGCAAACTGCAATAAGCCGCCCGTTCTACATGCTGCCCGTTGCTCACTTCAATGCGAAGTGTAAATCAAGCCAATCACGAAGCACATTGTAAAGACGCTTATCCGCTGTCCCCAGCGGAAAGTGATCCAGCCCGGACAGCAGCACCAAATCCTTTGGCAGATTTGCATACTGAAAGACCTCCAGCGTGGAATCCGTTGGTGTTACAGCATCTGTTGCTGCATGCATCAGCAGCAACGGTCGGGGTGCAAGATTGCCAATTACGTTGATCGGCATGAAACTGCAGATGCTCTCTGCTGTATCAACGGGAAACTCCATGATGGCATCGTCAGGAAGCTGATCGCGCATATGCATTGGGATCGGCACAATATCAAACCGATGTACCTTCATGGACTCGCCGGTTTTTGCCTTGTGCTCACGACCACGCTTCAACATGTCTTGGTACTTGTCCCAGGCGCCCTCTCCCGCATGCTGCAGCTTTGACTTCTCCAGACCATTGCCCCAGCCACCGACAGCAATGACACCAGAGACCTTGTCGTTGCTACCCCCGGTATAAAGAGATACGGCAGCACCCAGACTGTCGCCCAGCAATATGATTTGATCCGGGTCCACATTGTCCTGGGTAACCAACCAGTCAATCGCATTGCCCAGATCATTGACCTGGTCCATGCAGATAACCCGGCCACGCTCGCCACCACTCTCTCCGCAGCCACGGCTGTCGAAGCGAACAGCGATATAGCCCCAATCACATAGGATCGGACAAACCGTTGCCATTGATCCGTCGATTTTCGATCCGCCAAAGCCATGAGTCGCGATAATGAGCGGACGCTTTTCACCTGGTCTCAAATTGTCAGGCCGGTGCATGACACCGACAATATCAACCCCATCCGAGTCGAACGAGATATTGGTTTCCATCACCGAAATCCTCCCAGAAAAAATGAAGAGTGCACCAAATCTGCGCACTCAATTTCCTGAAATTTAGACCGCTCGTCTGCCTAGGTCCAATATCGTTCTGATAGAGAATCATAACCAAGGGTTATGTATTCAGGGGAGAATTCAGGATTAACCCCGTTATTTGCCCCTGAGAAATATTCGTTTTAAATATGTGCTGGCTCCAGCCAGAAGCCATCGCCCCGCGCCACAACATGGCCAACACCGGGATGGGCCAAATGCATACCGGCAATTCGAAGACGCTCCTTGCTTGCCCGCTCGAACATGGCAATCCGGGTCGCCACGGCTGTCTGTGAGTCGACATCAAAGGCAATAGACGCCTTTGGTTGCGGCATCTGGAAGGCCTGAACGTGAACTATATCGCCCCATATCAGTAACCCACTCTCACCATCGCCAATCTGGAAACCACTATGGCCGGGCGTGTGGCCTGGAAGTGGAACAGAGTTCACGCCGGAAACGATCTCAGCCTCCCCGATAAAAGTGGAAATACGATCTCCATACGCATTCAGCACAGCACCAGCCAGATCAAAAAAGACTTTGAAGTCTTCAGGGGTTTTCTCTCGGTTTTCTCCGTTGAGCCAGAATTCCCGATCGGCTTCGTGGACTTTAAGCTCAGCATTTGGGAATACAGCCGCGCCATTGTCAATCAGGCCGCCAATATGGTCTGGGTGCAAATGCGTACACAGCACCATATCGATATCCTGTGGTGCGATGCCCGCCAATTTCAGCCCATCGAGCAATTGTCCAGTGCCCGGAATGGCCGCTTTCCCA
>CAZOCA010000670.1:0-2524 GCA_964578105.1 uncultured Pararhizobium sp. | reverse complement strand
AAGCAGCCCACAAAACGATCAGCGTTAGCCCTGCAAAACATCTGCGTAATCCGGATGTCGTTTAAACTGGACCTTGGCAAAAGGGCAAAGCGGTATGATTTTCACACCGCGTTCTCGTGCCAATTCAACACCACGCTTTACCAGCGCGGCTGCAGCTCCGGTCCCTTTCATGAAATCATCTACGCCCGTATGATCGATAATCCAGGAGCTCTTGCCTGCCTTGGAGAAGGTCATCTCACCTGATTTAACCGGCACATCATGACCCTCCTTTGGCGCATATAGAGAAAACAGGCCCTTTGTCTCACCTTCACTAAACAGGATTTCAAATTCAGCCATTGTCAGTCTCCTTATCCAAATTCAGCCCTGCATGGTTCAAAAGTTCATCACGAGTCAGCGCAAATCGAGTTTCAATCCAGATTTGCTCCAGCCGGACAAGACTTTGCCCCAGATCCGGCCCCGGCTTCATTCCCAACTGTATCAGATCAGCGGCCTTTACAGGAAAGTCTGGTGGCTGCCAGTTTTTCAATGGCTTGGCCCACGCACCATATTGGTCCTCTGAATTCTGCTCGAAGCGGCTAAGCACATAGAGCGCGTCATCAATTACCCGGGCACCAAACCGATAAGCCGCAATTTGCATCTGAAAAGCATCAGCCAAATCACGTTGATCCAGAAAAGCAACGACGTCGTTCAGCAAATCAATACGGGCACAGTCAGCTTTGGAGAATTTCAGCTTACGAACGGCCTGTTGTAAAGCCTCTATACGATGCCGCCATAGAATTAAGGCCCGCAGCGACCAATCGGCTCGGTCACACTTCGTCAATGCTTGATGATCCGCACCATCTACATCAAGCCCAATGGCATCAAAAATTACTGCCCCCGCCTTCACAGCCAAACTTAACTGATCGGCCCGAGGGGCGCTCAAGGTTTTCTTCAACTCGGTTTGAATGCGCTCCGCTGACAAATGGCTCAATAAAGAGACACCTTCATTGGCTGCGGCCAGGCCCGGCCCATCCAGGGCGCCATCTCCAAAATGAGCGGAAAAACGAAAGAAGCGGAAAATACGTAACGCGTCTTCCGCAATGCGGTGCTGCGCATTGCCAATGAACCGAACATGTCCCTTGCGGCAATCCTCAAGACCGGACACGAGATCATGAAGCACGCCATCCCGATCGACACAAAGAGCATTCATGGTGAAATCCCGGCGCTCCATATCGCGCTGCCAATCTGTGCCGAAACGCACGATGGCGTGCCGGCCATCGGTTTCAATATCTTCGCGCAAGGTCGTCACTTCATAGTGGACGCCCTTTCCGATAACAGTCACCGTACCGTGCTTGATGCCCGTTGGTACTGTCCTGAAGCCTGCTTTTTCTGAACGTGCAATCACCTCATCGGGTTGATGCACGCAAGCAAGATCAAGATCATTGACCTTTATCTGCCTCAGCGCATTACGCACGGCGCCGCCAACGACGCGCACGTCCTGCGCAGTACCACCAAGCGCCAGCATCAGACGCTGAAGCTGCTCATCCTGCAAAAACGAGTTTTGAAAAACGCTTCGGTGCGCCTCATATTGTGTCACAGCTTACTCCGGACTTGGAGCGTCCGGTTTGACAATTGTACCCGGCAGCAAGCGACCATCCTCGAAGCGGGCCGGTTGGTAGACACCATCAGAGTCAAACCCGGTGAAATTGGTCAGCACGACAATCACGACAACCGTCAACCCGGCTCCCACGACCGAAAGCCAGCCCAACGCTTTGACCGTCAGGCTTTCGCGGATAGCGCCCCGGCCCAGGCTAAAATAGATATAGCTCACATACAGCGCAAAAGGGACGGCGAACAGAAGAGCGTAAGTCAGATAGAATCGCGTCATGTTGGATACAGACTCTCGTAAAGCGTTTTAAGGATTCCTGCGGTTACTCCCCAGATATAGTGCGTCTTGTAAGGAATTGCATAGGCTTGTCGTTTGGTGCCGTTCCGTTCAAGCTCCAGCTTCTGATAATTGCTTCCTGTCATCAGAAATTCCAGAGGCACTTCAAAGATGGCACTCACCTCATCTGGATTTGCAGACAGGCTCAAAGGTGGCTGAACCACGCCAACCACAGGAGTGATTTCATAACCGCTGCCCGTGGCGTAGCGATGCATGCTGCCAAGCAATTGCACATGGTGAGACAACAGTCCAATTTCCTCGCGCGCCTCCCGCAGGGCAGTCAGCGGTGAAAACGCATCCGTTGCATCCACTCTGCCGCCGGGGAAGGCAATCTGCCCGGCATGCGAAGACAGGTTTGCGGTGCGCTGCGTCAAAAGAACCGTTGCGCCAGACTTGTGCTGGACAATTGGAATCAGGACTGCCGCAGGCTTCAGATTGGTTGCTGGCGGAGGCCGCTGCAAATCCAGCATGTGATCCCCGGTCTCCACCCGTGGTTTCCCGGGGCCGAATGCCGCAGAAAACCGTTCTTTGAAGCTGATCAGAACGGGATCTGCCTTGGGGGTGTCCTTGGGTGCCATTGTGTCCATTACGCAGCACTAT
>CAZOCA010000669.1:2065-2526 GCA_964578105.1 uncultured Pararhizobium sp. | reverse complement strand
AGACAAGATGGGTCTTTCTCTTCATGTGGTTGGAAAGTTTATCGCACCACCCCTCAAGGCACCAAAAATGCGGGGTGAGGATGTGTTGTTCATCAACCCGCTTCCTGAAAAAGGTGTCATGCCACTGATTGCCATTGCGCAGGAATGTGCGCGTCGGTCGCTAAAATTCAAATTTCGAATTGTAGAAGGTCGCTATCGATTGCAAGATGCAATTGCCCAGTCAGGCATGGGTGATGCCAGCCTTGAAAACATTCTGTGCGTGCTGGGAGAACAGTCTCTTGAGGATCAGTTTGAAGCGGCAAAAATCCTGCTGTTGCCATCGCTGTGGCATGAAAGCGGTTCGCGAAGCCTTTTGGAGGCTTGTGCACATGGACTGCCGGTCGTCGCTTCTGATCGCGGTGGAACGCCCGAACTGCTTGGTGGAGGTGGATTGACGCTGCCCATCGATCCAGCTCTTGATG
>CAZOCA010000669.1:0-2055 GCA_964578105.1 uncultured Pararhizobium sp. | reverse complement strand
ACCATTGACACCTGGGCCGATTTGATCGAACGGCTCATGACGGATTCCAACTTTTACAAAATCCGCCAAGCTGCGGCTCTCAAGAGGTGGCGTGCCTACAAAATCAAATCCAGTACAACGCGGATGATACGACAGATCGAGCGCCTTGTGACCTGAAGACGTGCATTGGGTTCAGCAACTCAGCATCCATCATGCCAATTCGAAAGAAATGTCATGAGCCCCTTTCCACAAGACCGAATTGCCCAGGGCCATCAAATTCTCCAGGCCCGACGTCAGCGTGATGAAATGGTTGCCGGCCAATTGTCCCATCTTGGATGAAAAATCCACACCGCCATAGGCCAACAGAATTTCCGTTTCACTGATGCCGCCTGGATAAAGGATGATGTGACCCGGTGCGGGGTGACTGGTGTGGTTTTCGTAGCCTACGCCAAAATCGGTATCGCCCAATGGGACCCAGACGCCTTCGCCAGACCAGCGCACATGAACGATTTTCCCCTTATAGGGAAGTAATTTGCGAAAGGCCGCAACGGTTTGCGGGGCAGCCTCGGCTTCCAGATGGCCGCCAAAAGTAAAGTCACCTGCTTTCACGGTCAGATTGTTCATACTGGTTTCCTTCATGTTGTAGAATAGATGATTGCCACGGGTCCGCCGCCATCGGGGCCCTGATGTTCTGCGCCGCCGGACACGAACAATTCGGTGTGTCCGACCAGTCCGGCCAGAAGCCCACCAACGAATGCGCGCGCATGCCGTGTCGCTGACAGATCGCTGTCCTCATTCATGGTATGGCGACTGTTCCTGATAGACCCGTTTGATGATGCTTCTGCCTTGACGAGCACGGCGAGTATTTTTTCAGGGCCACCCTGTATGATCTGAGATGGTGTGACCTTCGCCAGAAGGCTTGCGACCGAAACTGCATCGATTGCATCAGTCATCACGCCATGGGCCGCCCGAAGCGGTCCGGACCAGCTTGCGGATTGCCCGATGACGACAATTTCACAGGCCATCAATTCAATGCCGGAAGAGCAGGAAGCGCGCGATGACCACAGATCATGGTCGTTGCCAATGCTGTTCTGCGGGATTTGATCTATTTCGCCAAGTGCCAGGGCGACACCAAGCGCCGAGGCGCCACGTGACAGGCCCATTGAGCGCAGCATGCTGGAAGTTGAGACATCGCCATCAGCCTCGGCAACCCGCTCAGAGGTCAGAAGCGGGCATTTTATCTGTACGAAATGCACGTCCTCTGGGCTTGAAATATCGGCCTGTTTCATGGCGTCCAGCACCGCATTGCGAGTCAGCTCTGCTTGCGCCTGCCGGCCGATTTCCGATGGTTTCAAATCCCGTGTGATCGCGCTGGCGAACGCCAATGCGGGGCCGGATTCAGCGCCGCTTTCCGTTTCACAGAAGAGGATCCAATGAGGCGAAAGGCCGCCTTCCGTTCCGCCGGACATGACCATCGGAAGGCGATCAATTTCAGCGCCAGTCAGGTGGCAGGACAACATGGCACGCAGCGATTGGGTCGCATAACCACGGGTGAAATCATTGACACAGCCATTGCCCTCGGTCTTGCCCAGAATGGCTCGAATTTGCCCCGCTTTGATCAGACCGCTGGCTATCAAGGATTGAATTCCGCTGACATCGGATGGTCCTGACATGGAGATACGATGGATATCGGCACGGCGCGTCATCAGCAACACCCTTTATAATGCTCGGAAATGGCAGGTTCTATATGAGGCCAGGCCTCCCGCAACACAGCCTTATCGGCAAGTGCCGCACGGAATGTCTGCCGCAGCTCTTGTTCAAGATCATCCGCCGCAACGCCGGTGACAGTGCCGTTTTCAACGATCTTTCGGCCTTTTGCGTAGATGTCGGTAATATGGGCGCGGGTGCCGCGTGCGAAGAGCAATTGCCGGGGATCGACGTCCATAATGCCGTCGCGGTTCAAGGCCTGAAGGTCGAGGCAGAGAAGATCGGCCGGCATGCCAGGGGCAAGGTAACCTCCCCGACCCAGACCAACGCTGTGGCGACCATTGGCACAGGCGCAGCGCAGCGCCTGAA
>CAZOCA010000668.1:0-2530 GCA_964578105.1 uncultured Pararhizobium sp. | reverse complement strand
CACCAATTCGTCTGTCTGATTCAAATGGGTGCCGAAGCAACGGCCGCAATGGCAGAAAAGGGTAGCGGCTTTGTGCAACCGCCAGGACGGAGTCAAATGGAGCCACTAGGAAAACGGCCAGAACGGTGCGCTGAGTCGCAACATAAATACCAACGCCGGTGCCAAGTGAACGCGCATAAATTGCGATGGGCCCAGCGCTACGCTCTGTAACAAAATCATACCCGGCAAGCCCGTCCAGCAGCAGGCCAGCTTCTGTCGGGCTGCCTGTGCTGCCCGGATAGCCCCGGTATTCAACCAAAAGAACGCCAAATCCGGCTTTGGAAAACGCCACCCCATTGGACCGTATACTGGAAAGACTGCCGCCATTTCCATGAAAGACCAGGACGGTGGTCTCTTCCGCCTCAGGCGGATGGTACAAGCCTTTTATCGTTTCTCCGTCGGACGTTTTGATCGATACAATTTCAAGTCCGTCATTCAGAATCGCTGGCCCGTTGCCAGCAGGTGCCGGAAAAATCATCCGGTCCTGATTGAAGTACAGATAGCCGGTTGCGACAAGAGCAATGGCCGCCGCGAGCACAAGCAGGTAAGTGACAATTTTCTTTATGAGTCTAAACACCGCGCTCCCGTACTACAATTGGCGTCAAATCCTGTGCCCAACCACACCTAGCAGAAATTTTCCACGCCAAGCCATTGCGTGCGGGTGTAGCGGTCGCCATGGGCCCAACCGACGGGCAGGATTTTCTCAATCTCTGCCATGATGGCATCGGTCATCTGAAAGTCACTCGCGGCGGCACATTCTGCAAGGTGGTCAGCGCTGCGTGTCCCGGGAATCGGGATAAGATGCTCGCCCCGTGCCAGACACCAGGCCAGTGACAGGGTGATCGGTTTGGTGCCCAGATCCGCCGCATAGGCCTTGAAGCCTTTGACCTTTTCGGCATTGTAGCTGAAATTCGGCTCTACAAACCGTGGATTGGCTATCCGGAAATCTGTGTCTTCAAATTGGCTCGGATCCGGTGTTTTGGTTCCGAAAATACCGCGGCCGACCGGAGAGAATGGCACAAAGGTAACGCCCAGATCAGCGCAGGTCTGAACCATTCCCAGATCAGCGGTCCGTGTCCACAAGGAATACTCGCTCTGCACCGCATCAACGGGTCCGACAGAAGTTGCGCGGCGCAGGGACGCGGGCGAGATTTCCGAAAACCCGATGCCGCCAATCTTACCTTCTGCCTTGAAAGCCAGAAGCGTTTCCATCACGTCCTCGATCTCCAGATCCGGATCACGGCGATGGATGTAATAAAGCGAGACGCGATCAACTCCAAGACGTTTGAGAGATTTTTCCAACTCGCCCCGCAGATAGTCCGGCTTGTTGTTGAACCCACGCACGCCGGTGTCCGGGTCTCGTCCGATACCCGCTTTCGTGGCAATGGTGAATTTGTCTGCATTGCCCTTCAGGAATGAACCAATGGTCGCCTCTGACTTGCCCATGCCATAGACATTGGCCGTGTCGAGAAAATCGATGCCAAGGTCCAGGGCTGCGCTCAGTGTGGCATGGGAAGTTGCCTCACTGGTTGGGCCGTAAAACCCTGCAAAACTCAGGCAGCCCAGGCCAATCTCGGACACCTTGGTGCCGTCTTTCAGAAGTTGACGTTGTTTCAAGAATTCAGTCCTTTTGCTGGCCAGCACGGCCTCGTTAAACAGTCTGGCTAAACTGCATCATCCAGGCCTCGGGCTCAACCTGGTTGCCGTTAAAAAAGTTGCACCCGCACGCGTTCCGCAGATTTCCAGTATGACTGGTCCATCAGGCCTGTTCAGACAGTGGAATATGGGGCACCAACGATCAGGCTTTCAAGCCAGGCTTCTGGCGTGTTATGGAATTTATGCTGGCCCTTGGCGGACACAAATCGGCCATATGCCAAAGTCAGTCTGACTGAAAAGCGCGAACCCCAACACTAACACCAACAATGTGTGGCACTAAAACCAGTTTCAGCGATGAGTATTGCAGGGATTTCCAAAATAGGGCTTGAAGCATGGTGCTTGCTCGCCTCCATGACGGCCCATGCTTTGGTCGTGGCCATGATGCTTGCGCTTCCAGCTTTAGCCCAGCCTGACGTGGCGGATGAGGAGCGGGTGTCCGTGGAGGTGGTTACGCCGGAAGAGTTGCAGGAGATCATCGAAGCTGCACGCGTTGAACAGCCAAAGCAACCGGCACAACAGCCTGAACCAGAGTTGGATCCTTCCGTTTTGCAACCACCTCCCGAACCGGTGGTGAATGTGGAAGACGAGGCTGAAGAAGACGCGGAATCAAAGCCTGAAAACACGACAGACGCAGATGCGGAGCCAGCACCAGAGGCACCTGATACATCAGAGGCATCTGAGACGGGCGACCAGGAGGCGGCAGACCAGGCTTCGCCAGAAACTTCAGATACATCAGAATCACTCAAACCACGCACAACACCAAGTGACACGGCAGCAATTGGTCCCAAATCAGATGCAGAACCGCGCCAATTGGCGCGCACAGAGCCATCTATTC
>CAZOCA010000667.1:2134-2535 GCA_964578105.1 uncultured Pararhizobium sp. | reverse complement strand
ATTATGCGCTGAGGGTTAAAAAAAACTTTCGGGAATCCATTTCTCTGTCCGGCGAGCGAAAAAATATTCAAAAAAAAGGCCCGATACAAACATCGGGCCTTTTTTTATTCGTTTTGCGGTCTTAGTTCTTCAAAATACCACGACCGGCAAAGCGTCCCTGGGTACCCAGTTCTTCCTCAATCCTGAGGAGCTGGTTGTATTTTGCCAGTCTGTCAGAACGTGCAAGTGAACCGGTTTTGATCTGACCACAATTCAAGGCCACCGCGAGATCTGCAATGGTGCTGTCTTCAGTTTCTCCGGAGCGGTGTGACATGACGGAGGTAAACCCGGCCTTGTGAGCCATTTCCACATCTTACAGCGTTTCCGTCAGTGTGCCGATCTGCTTGACTTTCACCAAAATG
>CAZOCA010000667.1:0-2124 GCA_964578105.1 uncultured Pararhizobium sp. | reverse complement strand
CGCGCCAACCGGCCCAGTCATCTTCGGCCATTCCGTCTTCGATGGAGATAATCGGATAGCGCGCGACAAGATCTGCCAGATAAGCGGCCATTTCATCAGAGGACAACTTCTTGTCTTCACCTTTGAGATTGTAGGTCCCACCTGCATAGAATTCGGTAGAGGCACAATCCAGTGCCAGATAGACATCTTCGCCTGGCTTGTATCCGGCTGCTTCGACCGACTTCATGATGAAGCCAAGTGCATCCTCAGTTGACGCCAGATTGGGTGCAAACCCACCCTCATCGCCAACATTGGTGTTGTGGCCCGCAGCGCTCAAGCCCTTTTTCAGGGTGTGAAAAATTTCAGATCCCATGCGCAACGCTTCGCTGAAGGATTCTGCGCCGACGGGCATGACCATGAATTCCTGAACATCGATGGGATTGTCAGCGTGTTCGCCGCCATTGATGATGTTCATCATTGGAACTGGAAGGTCCCGCGCATTGGTGCCGCCAACATACCGATAGAGCGGCAGGCCGCTTGCATCTGCTGCAGCTTTGGCGCAAGCAAGCGAAACGCCGAGAATGGCGTTTGCGCCAAGGCGGGCTTTATTTGGTGTGCCATCCAGCGCAATCATGGTGCGATCGATGTGAACCTGGTTCTCAACTTCGAATCCGCCAATAGCGTCAAAAATTTCGGTGTTGACCGCCTCAACCGCCTTCATCACACCTTTGCCGAGATAACGAGATCCGCCATCACGCAATTCAACTGCTTCATGAGCGCCGGTGGATGCGCCGGAAGGAACAGCCGCGCGACCCATCGATCCGTCTTCCAGCATGACATCGACCTCGACCGTTGGATTTCCACGGCTGTCCAAAATTTCACGCGCAACTATATCGACAATGGCTGTCATTCTGTTTGTCCCTTCAGGATTAACTTATTTTCTGCAAATCAGCGGGTGTTGTAGGCAAGTCTGGTGAGAATGCCAAGCTGACGGTTGCTGGTTTTGCCGAAATTGCGGTTGATGTTCTGATTCCATTCAGAAAATAGCGCTTCAATGTAACAGCAAAATTGCAATGCGGGGCGCAGGGGTTATATAGTAGCGGAAACGAAAGGTCGGGAAAAATGGCCCACACTGAGACACAAGACAACTCGCCCAAGAGATACGCACCGACCGGACGGGCCGCAAAATTCAGCATTGGTGATGTTGTGAAGCATCGCATCTATGCGTTTCGCGGCGTGATTTTCGATGTGGATCCGGAATTTTCCAACACTGATGAATGGTGGGACTCAATTCCGGAAGACGTGCGCCCCAAGAAAGATCAGCCTTTCTATCATCTCTTCGCCGAGAATGATGAAACTGAGTATGTTGCCTATGTGTCGGAGCAAAATCTGCTGCCTGACACCAGTGGCGATCCTGTGCGCCATCCGCAAGTCGCTGAGGTCTTTGAAAACATCAAAGACGGACGCTATCAGCCATTTGATATCCTAAAACACTGATCGGTCTACACGATACTGATGCGTGCAACTGTGTTTCATCGCGTGGGTGACGCTTTAATTGTGGCTGGTTTGGTGTCAATTTCGGACGGTCCCTGCCGCCGGAACACAGCAGCCTTTCAGACTCTCTGGTCTTGAAAGGCTGCCGTCGAAGCCTGTTATTGGGTGGCGTCTTGCTGCATTTTAATCAGATTGTCTCTGGCCTGCTGTGCTTTATCTGCCATTTCCTGCTGCGCTTTTTCGCGCTGTGCCTGTACTACGGCGGGATCAATCGGGTCACCATCATAGGTAGCTGTGAAGCCTGTCAATGTCAGCTCAAATCCAATGGCCTTGCCTTGCTGACTGAAGGTTGTGACCGTCAGGTTGTTGCCTCCCTTCATTTCGTCAATCGCATCTTTTTTGATCGGCAATTCCGAATAGCAGTATTTTTGGAAGCAGATGCCGTATTTGACAGCGCGCGGCTCGTTCTCGTCAACCTTGAATTGGATGCCGGGCTGCAAAAGCATGCCTGGTGGCACCGAAATCAGGATTGAACGATTTTCATCGCCATCAATTTCCCGAACTGCCACAGATGCCAGAAACTGACCATTTGCAGATCGGATTTCCTGTGAAACCAGGCAAATGTCCTTCTTGGTCTGTTTGTTTTGCGTG
>CAZOCA010000666.1:0-2539 GCA_964578105.1 uncultured Pararhizobium sp. | reverse complement strand
CCAATGTACCCTTTTCCACCCATCGTGTCCTGAAATCGGAAGAAAACACGATTTGCCACCCTTTTTGGCCTTGAAGGCACCGCCCAGAAATTGTGCAAAGCCGCCAGCACATATTCCAAAAGTCGTTAAGGCATGGCGCAAAGCCAAACTGTGCTTCTGTGAGATTTCAGCTTCTGGAATGTGTCTGACAGATTCAAACGCTAGGGAGGATATTCATGCGTTTCCTGAAAACCGCAGCGGCTGTCGCTGCAATAATGGCTGTTGCCACAACCGGTGCACTGGCCAGCTGTGAAGATGGCGAAATCGTCATCAAGTTCAGCCACGTCACCAACACCGACAAACATCCCAAAGGCATCGCCGCCACTTTGCTGGCCGAACGTGTCAACGCCGAGATGAACGGTAAGGCCTGCATGGAAGTCTTTCCAAGCTCGACCCTTTACACCGATGAAAAAGTTCTGGAAGCCATGCTTCAGGGCGATGTTCAACTAGCGGCACCTTCGCTGTCGCTGTTTGAAAAATTCACCAAGAAATACCGCATCTTCGATCTGCCTTTCATGTTCAAGAACATCAATGCAGTGGATGAGTTCCAAAACTCTGAAACCGGTCAGGCCATGAAAAATGACATGCAGCGCCGTGGCCTGCAGGGTTTGCAGTTCTGGCACAATGGCATGAAGCAGATGTCTGCCAACAAGCCTTTGATCCTGCCAACTGATGCAGAAGGCCTGAAATTCCGCGTCCAGCCATCTGACGTGCTTGTGGCACAGATGGAAGCGATTGGCGGAAGCCCGCAAAAAATGGCCTTTGCCGAAGTTTATGGCGCTCTGCAGCAAGGTGTTGTCGACGGCCAGGAAAACACCTGGTCCAACATTTTCGGTCGGAAGTTCTTTGAAGTTCAGGACGGCATTACGGAAACCAATCACGGCATCATCGACTATATGGTTGTGGCCAGTGTTGATTGGCTTGACGGTTTGGACGCCGACATCCGGGATCAGTTCCTGACCATCCTGGATGAGGTCACCGTGCTTCGGAATGCAGAATCCACTGCTGTCAATGAAGGCGCTAAACAGTCCATCATCACTGCCGGTGGCGAAGTACGCCAGTTGGATGCCGATCAGCGCACAGCCTGGGTCGAAGCCATGAAGCCGGTCTGGACTCAGTTTGAAGGTGATGTCGGAGCAGACGCGATTGCTGCTGCACAAGCCATCAACGAAAACCACTAACAATCACGATCGGGCGGTGTTTTAAGCACCGCCCGAAATTCCTGAATGAATGTCTGGAAGAATGTCTGGGGAGGCATGGATGCAAACCAAGGGAAGACGCATAACAGATGCAATTGAGGAAACTCTGATTGCAGCCATTTTAGGCGTTATGACACTGATCACCTTTGCCAATGTGCTGGTGCGCTATGTGCTGAACTCCAACATTCTGTGGGCACTTGAAGCAACCGTCTTTCTGTTTGGCTGGCTCGTGCTTCTGGGTGCTTCCTACGCGGTCAAGAAGAACATCCATCTGGGTGTCGATGTCATCATCAACATGCTGGCGCCAAAGGCCCAGCGTATTCTGGGTCTCATTTCCGTATCTCTATGCATCATCTTTGCGGCCCTGCTGCTGAAAGGCGGCTGGGATTATTGGGCGAATTTCGCCAATCTGCCGCAGACAACAGGCCGCTGGTTCCCCACCGGATTTGAAACAGAGTTTCGTGGCCGCGCCTGGTATGAAGTTGGCGATGTACCAATGCCCGAATGGCTGCGCTGGATGGAAGACGTCTTCAATGAAGGCGAAGAATACGAAAAGATACCCAAACTCATTCCCTATTTCGTCATGCCCTTATCCATGGCCCTGCTGTTGTTCCGCTTTCTTCAGGCCGCCTTGCGCATCTGGAGCGGAAAATCCGATCGGCTGATTGCCTCGCACGAGGCAGAGGACGACATTGAAGAGGCCGCGGCCCGGATTGAGGGAGCGAAATAATGGACGTTATCTTTCTCTTTGTCATGGTTGTCGGTCTGCTTTTGATCGGTGTTCCCATTGCCGTTTCGCTGGGTCTTTCCTCGGTCCTGTTCCTGCTGCTGTTTTCCGATGCCTCGCTTGCCTCGGTCGCACAAACCCTGTTTTCCGCCTTTGAAGGCCACTTCACCCTTCTGGCGATTCCCTTCTTCATTCTCGCCTCGTCCTTTATGTCCACCGGCGGCGTGGCCCAGCGGATCATCCGCTTTTCGATTGCCTGTGTGGGTCATTTCAGAGGTGGCCTTGCCATTGCCGGTGTCTTTGCCTGCATGATGTTTGCCGCCCTGTCCGGTTCGTCCCCGGCCACTGTTGTTGCCATTGGCTCCATCGTCATCGCCGCCATGCGCCAGGCCGGTTACACCAACGAATTTGCCGCAGGTCTCATCTGTAACGCAGGCACTTTGGGCATTCTCATTCCACCCTCCATCGTCATGGTTGTTTATGCTGCGGCCGTTGATGTGTCCGTCGGGCGCATGTTCCTGGCCGGGGTGATTCCCGGCATTCTGGCCGGTCTGTTCCTGATGATAACCATCTA
>CAZOCA010000665.1:0-2541 GCA_964578105.1 uncultured Pararhizobium sp. | reverse complement strand
GGTCTGGACTTCGGCGCAGAAGATGTCCTGAAAACCTATGAACGCTGGCGCCGTGCCGATACAGTGCAAATGGCCGCCACCACGGATATTCTCAACCGCCTTTTCTCAAACAATCTGGCGCCGGTCCGTCTGGCACGCACCATAGGCCTTGGCCTGGTGGATCGCATGCCGGGCCTCAAGAAACGCTTCATCGGAGAAGCCGCAGGGTTTTCTTCTCAGCCAAAACTCCTGCGCGGTGAGCCAATCTGACTCCCCCCAAAAAACCATTAATCCAATGACGCACCGACTCGCTGCCTATAATTTCGGGATTTTCACGCAACCGGCAGAGCATTCTGCCAATGAAGACTGGCGTCAGCGCCACGATCCCCTCATGGAACTGGTCGAAAAAGCCCCCGGCTTCATTGCACGCTCCGGTTACGATGGAGAGCCAGGCCCCGACTGCTGGGGCAAGCAGGTTTTTCCGCGCTTTTATCAAGAACGCGGTGATGGTTGGTCACCAGCCACGCTGTCTTTGTGGCAAAACCCGCACTCACTTTTCAACTTCACCTATAAAGGCCTCCACCGCGAAGCGTTTGCGCTTGGCAAAACCTGGTTCGAGCGCGGTGAATGGCCACCTTATGTCCTGTGGTGGGTACAAAGTGACCACACGCCAGACTGGACAGAGGGCGTCGCAAGGTTCGAACACCTCCACGACCACGGCCCAACCCCACATGCCTTCAACTTCAAACAGGCGTTTGATGCGCAGGGGCAATCGATAGCCATCAAGCAATAAGGACACCTGACATTTCTGAATCGGAAACTTGCGGCCGCTCTAAACCACTCTCGTGGTTGCGGCTTGCTTCGCTCAGACATAGTTAGAGATTATGAGCTTTCTGAACGCGTAAACAGGAGACACTTTTGTCCCTTCACAGACCACAGATCATTGCTTGCGATTTGCCTGCAAATAGTCATCTGCATGACCGTGTTTCACCATCGGATTTTCTGGATTGTTATTCGGTTTCATCTGATGCCACACCGCGCCGCGCCGCCGAAATCATTACCGATTTTCCGGGGTGGGCACGGTTTCTTCTGCTCATTCGCCGTGCGGTAACCGCGCCCTTCGGTCTGTCAAATGATGGGCCCGACGCGCCTGACAAGCTGGGGCCGTTTCCAGTTGAGTTGGAAACCACTTCCGAAATCATCGCCGGATTCAACGACAGACATCTGGATTTCCGTGTTTCAGTTTTCGCGCACAATGATCGGGTATCGCTGGCCACATGGGTTCATCCGCACAATATTGGCGGTCGCCTTTATCTGAAAGCCATTCTGCCGTTTCACATTCTCATCGCCCGAAATGCCCTGCGCAGGGTTGCCGCGCAGCAGCGTTAATTTGGGAAATTCGAACAGCCTAAAGCCGCTCAAGTGCAATGATTGTGTCACTCACACTGGCCCTTTGCCCCTCCGGGCCGGTGGCCTCACGATCAACATTGCCGACAAACAGTTTGACCCAGTCAGACGCTGGAAGGTCAAGCTCGGTGTAACTTTCTTTGGCTGATAGCAACGGCTTGCTATGAACTTTCCATTGCCATGGCGCAACAGAGCCGTGACCAACAATCAGCAGAAGCCCTCCCGGACGCAGTGCCTTTGCAGCGCGCTGAAGAACCTGTGCGCGCGGGAAGTCCAGCGGCGTATGCAAAAACATGGCTGTCACCAGATCGCAGGCCAGATCAGGAAATGATTTTGACAGATCATGAAGCTGAAAATCAATCGCGTCCGCAACACCATTGCGCTCAGCATTGGCCCTTGCATAGTCAAGCGCGGTCGGGGAAATATCGACAGCCGTCACATGCCAGCCCTGCTTCGCCAACCATACTGCGTCATCCCCCTTTGCACAGCCCAGATCAAGTGCCACGCGAGGGGTTCTCTTCGCGACATAGCGCGCCAACATTGCTGAAGGACGACCCTTGGTGTCTGCTGAGGTATTCTTGTACAATTCTTCCCAGAACTCATGTGCCGGTTGATTGATATCAGGCATTCCCATGCTGCATCCTTTCGCAGATACAAAACTGTTTCAATGCAATTCGCAACATCATATGTCACATGAAATTTGCAACGTCAATGTCATGTGCTTTTTATTGTCACATAAATGAATCTGCGCTAAGGTAAATTCAAAAGGAGAGTGTTTTGCGAACAGACAGCAGGCTGCCACGCGTGCTTCACGTATTGCTGCACCTGGATCAGATAGCAGACCCGGTTACGTCCGACATGATCGGCAAAATGCTGGGTATGAACCCGTCTCTGGTCAGGCGCACCATGGCGGGATTGCGAGAAGCCGGATTCGTTGGTTCAACAAAAGGTCATGGCGGCGGTTGGTACCTGGCAAAACCTCTTGCCGAGATCACGCTTGCACAAGTTTATGATGCTCTTGGCTCACCAACACTGTTTGCCCTTGGCCAGTCCGCTGATGCACCAAAATGTCTCCTGGAAAAAGCCGCCAACACGGCAACCGAAAATGCACTTCAATCTGCTCGCACAGCGTTTGATACAGCGTTGACCAAAGTG
>CAZOCA010000664.1:0-2541 GCA_964578105.1 uncultured Pararhizobium sp. | reverse complement strand
GATCTCGGGCACCACTGCCATCGTCTCGACCTTTGAAAAAAGCTCGGCGAGCGGTGTAGCCTATCTGATTGACACCACCACCGGTGCGCAGCTTGCCAAGCTCACCCCCAGCGTACCCGCCAAGAAAGATTATTTTGGCGCTTCTGTCGCGATTTCAGACACCACCGCTATCATCGGGGCTTCGGGGACCGGTGACAACGGCCTCCTCAGTAGCGGCGCGGCTTATCTCGTACATCGACAATAAGCCCGTCCACTACATAACCGGTGTTTGGCCACAGATCCTGTGGCACGCTCTCTGATTGAGTGCATTGGCCGCATTGGCGCACTTGCCACAACGGTCTGTAATGGCTGCAAAGCAGCTCCCCTTCAATCCAAACCTGGTCCAGGCAAGAGTCTCAATCAGCGGATAACGGCCAGAATTTCCTGCAGAAATGCTGTCATATCGTCGGTGACAAAATCCACCGGGTCACCGTCCTGCTTTTCAAGCTCCCACTCCTCGTGGAACACTTCACGGGTTCCTTGCGGGACGAGCAGGGTTGTGACCATGCCTTCATTCTTGGGCACGCGCAGATTTTTCGGCAAGTCCTCGAACATCGCCGCCCGTGTCGGATCAACACCCATCACTGAAAAAAACTTCCCATACGGGGCGGGATCCGGCTTTGGCTCCAGATCAGCAGCAACAATGTCGAAAATGTCTTCAAAATGTTCTGATATGCCCAATCGATCAGCCACGGCTTCGGCGTGCTTGCGAGATCCGTTGGTGTAAATCAGTTTACGTCCGGGCAAAGCCTTGATGGCCTGGGCAAGCTCGGGATTGGGTTCAATGGGGGTGTGGTCGATATCATGGACAAATTCCAAAAACTCATCCGTGTCGATCTGTTGTTCCAGCATCAGGCCGCGCAAGGTCGTACCGTGGCGGTGATAAAAGTCTTTCTGGATGATTCTTGCTTCATCGCGCCCAAGGTTCATCAGGCGCGCCACATAGGTGGTCATGCGCTTGTCGATCTGATCGAACAGATTGGAATGTTGTGGATAAAGCGTATTGTCGAGATCAAAGACCCATTCGCTGACATGGTCAAAAGCGATCAAATCGTCCGCATCATGCGGCTCAAGTTTTTCAACGGTCATTATGTCTCGATCTGTTTGGGGGAGAGTCAGCCCGGCACGAATAAAGTGCCAGCGCCATGTTCTGTGAAGAGTTCCAGCAAAACCGCATGTCTGGTTTTGCCATTGAGGATAACGACACCGGATACGCCCTGTTCCAATGCCTCAATACAGGTTTCGACCTTTGGAATCATGCCGCCGGAAATCGTTCCATCAGCAATCAGCGCTTCGGCTTCCGATACGGTGAGTTGTTTTATCAGGTTTCCGTCCTTGTCCAGAACACCTGGAACGTCGGTCAGAAACAACAGGCGCCGTGCAGACAGTGCGCCAGCGATAGCGCCAGCGCATGTGTCTGCATTGACGTTGTAAGTCTCACCATCTTTGCCTGGAGCCACCGGCGCAATGACAGGGATGAGTTTGCTCTGCGCCAGCATCTGCAACACAGTGCTGTCCACATGCACCGGTTCACCGACAAAGCCAAGGTCAATAATCCGTTCGATATTGCTGTCAGGGTCCATCATGCTGCGGGTGAGTTTTCGGGCCGTCAGCAGATTGCCGTCTTTACCGCACAGGCCAACGGCACGACCGCCTTCGCTGTTGATGGAAGCGACAATGTCCTTGTTGATAGACCCGGCCAGAACCATTTCCACGACTTCAACCGTCGCTTCATCAGTAACGCGCAATCCGCCTTCAAATTTGCTTTCAATGCCAAGACGCTCAAGCATCTGGCCAATTTGTGGTCCGCCGCCATGGACAACAACAGGCAAGACGCCTGATTGATGCAGCAGCGTGATATCGCGCGCAAAAGCGCGGGACAGTGACGCGTCGCCCATGGCGTGACCGCCATATTTTACAACAACGGTCTGACCATCATAGCGCTGCATAAAGGGAAGCGCTTTGGACAGAAGTTGCGCCTGGGCGCTGGGTGAAGAAAGGAGTTGGTCGCTATCGGTCATAAACTCTTGGCGGGAATTGTGAATACGAAACGTCAGCTATAGGCGTTTTCCCGATTTCGTGCCAGTGGACTTTCCAGCGTTTTGACATGATGGTTTAAACAAACCTCAGTGAAACAACAGATGACCATCTGATGTGCGAAGTCCATCTGCCCGACCGGAGTGATTAAAATGCAATCTGACTTGCCTGTCGCGAAACGTTTTATCAGCACGGCCGATGGGAGACCGACCCCGGAAATGCTGACCTTTTATGAAGAGAACGGTTTTCTGATTCTGGAAGGCTTTGCCAGCGATGCTGCCTGTGACGCTTTAAAAGCCAGGATTGCTGGGCTGGTGGAGGCGTTTGATCCGGAAAGTGTGCGCAGCACGTTTTCAACAGATGATCAGGCCCATGCACGGGATCTCTATTTCAAGGAGTCCGGTGACAAAATCCGTTTCTTCTTCGAGACCGGGGGATTTGATGCCAACGGGGACCTGGTGAAGC
>CAZOCA010000663.1:0-2543 GCA_964578105.1 uncultured Pararhizobium sp. | reverse complement strand
TCCGGATCAAAACCTCTGATCTGTATGCGCTCACAAAAACCATCAACACCACGCCCAGCCTTTACCTGTCGGCTGGCGCAATTCATGGATGCGTGTTGTGCAAGGGTGGCAACGCTCTGGTTTACATGGAAGATGTGGGCCGTCACAACGCTGTCGACAAAATTGCCGGTTGGATGCACATGAACAATCAGAGTGCTAACGACAAAATCTTTTACACCACAGGCAGATTGACCTCTGAAATGGTCATCAAAACGGTCATGATGGGGATTCCTATTCTGGTCTCGCGATCTGGTTTCACAGCTTGGGGTGTGGAACTGGCGCAACAAGCTGGTCTTACCCTGATTGGTCGCGCACGTGGCAGACGTTTTACTGCACTTTCTGGCCATGACCGCATCATTCGCGATGCGGTCGCTTCTCCTACCGATGCCGAGGATGAAAGATTTGCCCGCAAAGGCAGCCGCCATGATTGATGCGAAAAACACGCTTGGCGCCATCATTGCAGGTGGTCAGGCCACACGCATGAACAAGGAAAACAAGGCGCTGAAAATGCTCGCTGGCAAACCACTGGCAGAGCATATAGCAATTCGACTTGCACCGCAGGTTGGCACGCTAGTCATCAATGCAAACCGCGATAAAGACGCTTTTTCAGCAATTTGTAAGCGTGTTATGTCACAGAGGGCCTCGATCATTGCAGATGTGGACGCGCTTGGTGCGGGTCCCCTCGCCGGCCTCCTTCAGTCTTTGGCTTATGCAAAAACCCAAAACTATAGTCACCTAGCGACCGTTGCTTGCGATACACCGTTTTTTCCGTCAGATTTGGTATCGAAGCTTATTGAAGAGGCGCCCCATTCCGAGACTATCGTCATTGCGAAGTCAGGTGGTTTTCCGCAACCCATATTTGGCCTCTGGCCCACTGAGCTGGCTGATGACCTGCGCGCGTGGCTGCGTGAAGGAAAAACCAACAAAGTTATGGCATGGGTCCGCACGCATTCTCACAGCTTCGTTGATTTTGATGATTCTGGTGACGTGGATCCATTCTTCAACATCAATACGCCAGAAGATCTCATCAAGGCCGAAAAAATCATGATAAGTGAGGCCGTATGACAGGTCCCCTCTTTGGCATTTCCGGTTTCAAAAATTCTGGAAAAACGACACTGACCGCAGGATTAATCTCTGAATTAAGCAGGCAAGGTTTGCGCGTGTCGTCGGTAAAACATGCACATCATGAGTTTGACCTGGATCAGCCCGGAACAGACACAGATCAGCACCGCGCCGCGGGCGCCAGTGAAGTGCTCATCTCTAGTTCCAGAAGATGGGCATTAATGCATGAAATGACTGATGGCGCTGCTGAACCAACGCTGAGCGAGTTGATTTCGAAGCTGGCGCCATGCGATCTCATTTTGGCAGAAGGCTTTAAGAACGAAGACCACCCCAAGCTGCTTTTAGTGAATAGTCAGGATCAGTTGAACCTATTGTCCAACATTGCCAATGTCGTCGCACTGGCTGCAGAACCGGAATTGGAACTAAATCAAACAGGGTTGCCGCGATTTGATCGCAATGATCTCGAATCGATCTCAAAGTTCATTGTGCAGACCTTTTCGCTTCAGGTAGGTGTATGAGCAATAATCGTAAACTTCTGGATGACTGCTTTCTGCACGACAAAGACCGAATGAAGCATGCAGAAGTGCTTAGTACCATCGCTTCAAATCTTTCCGTCACTGTTGATGATGAGGTTGTCTCGCTTGATCGTGCTGCCGGACGAATTTGCGCCGAAAATGTGCGCGCGCCGCGCAATGTTCCTCTGACGAATAATTCTGCGGTTGATGGATATGCGTTCTCACACCAGCAATATGTCAGCTCTCAAGGTACGTTTAAGCTTGGTGCATTGATCGCAGCGGGGCAAATACATGATGTGACTATAAACGCAGATGAATGCGCACGCATTTTTACCGGCGCAACCATGCCGAAAAATGCCGACACTGTGGCAATGCAGGAAGATTGCAGCATTGGTGAAGATGGGACCATCCACATCCCTGACGGGCTGAAGAAGGGTGCGAATTGCCGATTGGCTGGTGAGGATTTGAGCGCCGGTGATATATTGATCAAGCTAGGAGAGTACATCTCTGCCGCCCGTATCGCAGCGCTCGCCTCAATCGGGCGGGCGCAAATCAAGGTGCGCAAAAAGTTGCGCGTCGCCATTATATCAACGGGCAACGAGATCATTGAGCCGGGTCGGGAAATCGCAGCTGGCCAGATTTACGACGCAAACCGGCCCATGCTGAAAGCTCTGCTAGCCAGCGAAATGATTGAAATTACGGATGTGGGCATCCTTCCCGACAATGAAACAACGCTGCTCAATTCACTTAGGAAGACCTCCGACACTCACGATCTAATTCTGACATCCGGGGGCGCATCGCGGGGCGACGAAGACCATATGCTCAATGTACTCGATGCGCTCGGCAAACGGCATCTATGGCAAATCGCAATAAAACCCGGCAGGCCCATGATGTTCGGACAAATTGGCAAATGTGATGTGATCGGAT
>CAZOCA010000662.1:0-2546 GCA_964578105.1 uncultured Pararhizobium sp. | reverse complement strand
GCGCAAGCCTAGGGCCCTGAGCCTCAAAAATCCAGATCGGTGTAATGGGCAGGCGGTGGAATACCGCGCATCTTGTCCGCCAGAATTTCCCGGAAGGCCGGACGGCATTTGATGCGGGCATACCAGGTTTTGGCAGCTTCATGGTCGCCCCAGGGCATTTCATTGAGGTAGTCAATGACGGAAATTGCAGCCGCTGCAGCAAAATCTGCATAGGATAATTGATCGCCACCCAGCCAATTACGTTCAGCAGCCAGATATTCCAGATAACCCAGATGATTGCGCAGATTGGCGCGCGCGGCCCGCAGCACACTGGACTCAGGTGCACCGCCACCGGCATCGCGCGGCTTTTCCCGCTTCGTCACTTTTTCATTGACGATATACTGCGTTGCTTCGGTTTCCATCTTGACCAGGAACCAGTGTGTCAAACGACGCACTTCGGCCCGTGCCAGCGGATGGCTTGGCATCAGACGACGATCTTCCAGGGTAAAGCCACGGGTTTCGTCAAGATATTCGCAAACGGTGCCTGCGCCACAGATCGGCACATCGCCCTCATCAACAAGCACCGGCAAGGTGCCTTCCGGGTTCAACAGCAAAAACTCTTCGCGGCGTTCCCAGGTGCGTTCCAAAATGTATTCAGCACTCGCGCCATATTCACCAATGGCCATGCGCACCAAGCGCGATCCGGCAGACATAGGATGATGATATAACTTCAAGGGTGGCTCTTCTTGGCAGGTGAAGGAACTTTGGTGAACACTTTCTAAACAGAAAAACTTTCCAAACCGTTGATACGGGCGCTGCACGATAGCAGATCGACGTTTCGTGCCGCGCCAATACGGGCAAATTTGGGCAGATCGCAAGGCGTTGGGTTGAAACAGACATATTCTCGTTCCGGTATGCAAAACTTTACACTTTTTTCGCTATGTTTCTGTCACATAGAAATGATTAAAAGCGGGGGAAGACTCCTTTTTGCCCCTCCATCTCACGTCATGAAATGCCCGCCATGGATCAACAAACACTGTTCGAAGCCGCCATTCTGGGTTTGCTGGAAGGGGTAACCGAATTTTTGCCGGTTTCCTCAACCGGGCATATTCTGCTGGCAGGTCATTTCCTTGGCTTTGAGAGCGAAGGCAAGGTGTTTGAGGTTCTGATTCAATTCGGAGCCATTCTTGCGATTCTGCTGGTCTATTTCAGACGGCTTTGGGATATTGCGGTTACCTTGCCAACATCGGCCACCAGCCGCCGCTTTGTCCTTGCTATCCTGTTGGCGTTTCTGCCAGCCGCCCTGATTGGCATTTTTGCCCATAACATCATCAAAACCGTGTTGTTTGAAGCCCCCACCCTGATCTGCGTCATGCTGGTGTTGGGTGGTTTCGTGTTGCTATGGGTGGACCGAAGAGAAACCACTGTGCGCTATACTGATGTGCGCGAATACCCGCCCTCGCTGGCGTTCAAAATCGGGCTTTGCCAATGCATTGCCTTCATTCCCGGCGTTTCGCGCTCGGGCGCAACCATTGCCTGTTCCTTGTTGATGGGCACAGACAAACGCTCAGCTGCTGAGTTTTCATTCTTTCTGGCAATGCCCACAATGGGCGGTGCTTTTACCTATGATCTATGGCTCAATCGCAATGCCCTTAACAGTGATGATCTGACGATCATCGCCGTTGGGTTCATTGTGGCGTTTTTTGCCGCCATATTGGTGGTGCGCAGCCTGTTGGCCTTTGTGACGAAACACGGTTTTGCACCCTTCGCCTATTGGCGCATTGCGGTCGGGACTGTGGGTCTGATCGGGCTTTATCTGCTCTAGATCGTTTCACGGTTTGATTGATCGACTAAGAAAAAGAGTTCAGAAGCTGTTTAACTAGCTTCCGGCTCAAATTGACCCCGTTCGCGATACTGGATGAGGTAGGTCGGCAGGATGGCTTCCATTGAACGGGGGCTGATGCCGAGGCCGGTCAATGTGCGTTTGTCCGCTTTTGCAGCCGTGCCGACAACATTATCGCTTTTCAGCATCAACACCTGATCATGGGTCAAAGGCGCATTTGGCAGCAGGCCAAGCACTTTGCCCTGAAGCTCTGCAAGGCCCCAGGGAATGGAAAGCAAAAGGCGTTTGCGCAGTGTGATTTTCAGCATCAACTCAAGGCATTCCTTGAAGCTGGCAACATCCGGTCCACCCAGTTCATATACTTTGCCAGGCTGCATCTTGCCATCAATACCCATGGCAATGGCCTCGGCCACATCACCCACAAAAACCGGCTGAAACTTTGTTTTGCCGCCACCGATCAATGGCAGGAACGGCGAAATACGTGTCATGGCTGCAAAGCGGTTGAAGAACGCATCTTCCTGACCAAAGACAATGGACGGGCGCACAATCATCGCTTCGGGGAATTCGCGTAAAACGGCTGCTTCGCCTTCCGCCTTGGAGCGGGCGTAAGCGGCTTCTGAATCAGCATTGGCGCCAATCGCCGACATATGAACCAGACGTTCAACACCAACCTGTTTGGCAGCACGCGCAACAATGGCAGCACCACTGGCCTGAACCGCATCAA
>CAZOCA010000661.1:0-2560 GCA_964578105.1 uncultured Pararhizobium sp. | reverse complement strand
CCATCCAACTGTATCATCGTGTTGCCCCGGAAACATGACCAACTTCCTCAGTATTCTGGAACTTACACTGCCGTTTTTTGCCGTTGTCGCCCTGGGTTACGCTGCCGGGCGGACGAATATGATCGACCCGAAGAGCGCGGGCTCGATCAATGTGTTTGTTTTCTATTTTGCTATGCCTGCCCTCGTTATCGGGGCATTGGCGAGACAGGATATCGCAGCAATCCTGGACTGGCGTTTTCTTGGCGGTTGGCTGGCCGCAGCATTGATCCTGTTTATATTGGGCATGTTTTTCGCCAAGAGCTTTTTTAAGGCCACCAGGCAGGAAATGGCGCTGTTTGGTCAGGGCGCCTCTATCGCAAACATTGGTTTTCTCGCCATCCCGATTGTCGGTGCCACTTTCGGGCCGGAAGGTGTGCGTCTGTCTGCAGCGGCCCTGATTATTGATCTGATGGTGATGATTCCGCTCTCGATCATAATAATTGAATCTGCGGGCGGCGGAACGCCCGGAGCTGCGGTGAAGCGCTCCCTGATAGGAGCCATCCGCAATCCGTTCGCAGTGGCAATAATGGTAGGGGTGGCTCTGTCTGCCAGCGGCATAGGACTGCCAGGAGCTGCTGGCACCTTCAGCAACTTTCTAGGCGGTGCTGCAGCCCCAGCGGCCCTGTTTGCACTGGGCATGTCATTGTCGCAGCGCAGCGTCGGGGAAAATTTGACGCCAGTTATCAGTATGAGTTTTCTGAAATTGGTGGTCCACCCGCTCGTCGTAGCCCTCACGCTCTATTTGCTTGGCCTGCCAGCAAGCATCGTGACCATGGGAACCATCATTGCGGCCATGCCAGTGGCGCAGAATGTCTATGTCATGGCAGAGCACTATGGTGTGATGGCACGACGCAGTTCTGCGGCCATATTGCTGTCGACAGTCATTGCCGTGTTTACCATTACACTGCTGCTTTTCCTGTTGACCTAGAGCCTTTCTTGTTCATACGGACACGTTTGATGATCCAGAACAGTTTATCAAGCAAGGCAGTCAGTGAAGCGCGATGCGCGGCATCGGGCAAGCTGGCTAACGCTGCTGGTGGGCTGTTCCGAGTCACCGAAGGCCGGACTTGCGCGGTCTCTGGTCATCGTTACAGCCCACTTGTGGTCGTAAAGTGCTGCCCGATTACTGACTTTGCGTGTCGGCGAAACGGTCGGACAGATAGGCGATGATCTGGCCCAGTTCCGCGTCGCCAGCGGTCAAGCCATTTCCGACCATCCGTGTCACCAGCGCTACAGAATCTTCGCGGCTGCTCAGTATGGTGCCCTCGACCAAATTCGGCGAATGACACTGAGAACACTTCGTCTGGAACAAACCTTCGGCCGCTGCCGCGTCATAATTCTGGGGCACTTCTATCTGGGATTGTCTGACCGCGTCCTGACTGGCTGCGGCCTCTCTGGATTCCAGGCGCCTCTCGCTGACGCCCTCACGCAAGGTTGGCGATATGGCGATCAGGTAAGCCGTGACGCTCCATTGTTCGCTTTCGCTGATGGGGCTAAGCGTTGTCGACCGTGTGGCCATCCGCGTGACGGTGCTGCGCCAGGTCTCAGGCGTACGGGGTATCACCAGTATTGTCCGGAGATCATGGCACTGCGTGCATTTCCTTGTGAGCACGCTGCGACCCTCCGCAAGGCCCTCAGATGACGCCAGTTCCAGTAATGCGGCCTCATCTTCAAAGCCGATGAGTGGGAGGAACTTCGTGACCCGGTCAATCCGCTCTTGCGCGAAGTTCTCACCGTCCTGGGCCGTTGCGCGCAAATAGGCTTCGCGCGCGGCGTAAGGGAGCGCCAATCCGGTGAGCAGCAATGTACAAATCAGGAGCGATGTTCCAAGAATAGGCGCGAGCGTCGACTCCATGTGTTTGAAGAATCGAACGACCATGATTTTGATTATGAGGAGTGCACCTACGCAAAGTCCCAGCGTCAAATGTACCACCGTCCGCGCTGGCAACTCAACTTGGTAGGACCAAAGGCGGGGCACCATGTCCCACATCAAAAGAACATAAATGCCGACAAAGACGTAGCCTAACAGCCGATGCAGGTTCATCAAGGGCCTTGGCGCCGAACTCCTGTGCTTTTTTTTGTCAAACGGAAACCCCCAGAGATAGTACATCAAAAAGGTCAGAAATAGCGCCAAGAGAAGGAACGCTCCTCCGAAGATGGCATTGAGGGACGCTCCCATTCGTTCTCCAATTCTCTACTTGCCTGGTTGCTTTAATATTCTGACCGGTCACAATTTTCAAATTCGCCGAAAACCCGCTCCTTCAGGTCATTCAAATCCTTCAGGGGGCAAAATTGTAAAAGATAGATACTGGGCTCGAAGCAGAAGTTTGGCACAACACAGCGCGTCGTCAACACTTTCTGCGTTCACGGCCGTTTGCTTCCATTCGGCGAATGGCAATTTGGGCCCTGTTGAGGCCGGTCGCCAATACCCCCAACTCGCCCGTCTCCCGCGCCGGCCAGCTCACAAGGCAGGTTTCATATTCCTCCACCGTCACGCCGATTTCTGTGGCGTTCTGACGAT
>CAZOCA010000660.1:0-2564 GCA_964578105.1 uncultured Pararhizobium sp. | reverse complement strand
GGCTTAATCTGATGGAAGGTCTGAGATGAAGTCTCGGATCAGGCCTTCCACTTCTTCCCTCCGGCTATGATGCAGAGCATGACCCGCACCGGGAAGCGATATCTGGACAGATTGCGGCACTTGTTTTTCCACTCTGTCGGCATGGTTCCAGGCGGGCACAATCGTGTCTTTTTCCGCGGTAATCATGAGTAGTGGTTTTTTGATTTCACCATATCGTTTGGCCTGCTGTTCCAGGAAGTCGCTCAGATTGCGCACATCTTCGGCACTGGATTGGAATGCACCGGGCCGCAGGGCCAGTATGGCACCTGTGCGCTCGCGATAGTCTTGCGTCAGCTGCTCCGGTTCAAAGACATTTTTGACAGCCCCTTCAAACAGCAATTGGCCAATTGGCATCACCAATGTGGATGAGAACAGTTTGCCCAAAAGGGGAATTCCCGCCAATTGCACATTGGCGCTGACACCATCAGTCCAGGAATGCGTTGCACCAGCCAATAGAACAGCGCCAGATACGTCGTCGGGGTATTTGAGGAGATAGGCCATGACCACTGAGCCAGCCAGTGAGTGGCCAATGATGACCGGGCTTTCAACATTCAGTTTTTCAAGCGCCTGATGGATCAGGTCTGCCTGAATTTCCGGATTGAGCCATGTCTCAGATGTCCGGGTGCTGTATCCGTAACCCGGTCGGTCGAATGCAATGACCTGATGGTCTTGTTCCAGGCCGTCAAACAGGCTGGCTTCAAAATCACGCAAGGACGCACTGGCACCATGCAGCAGCACGATGCTCTGCCCGTTGCCTTTTGCCAGATAGTGCAGTTGCTGGTCACCCACCTCAATGAATGCGCCCGAAGGCGGGTATTCATGCTCCAGCCACCGGCTTGCGGCGTAGGTGTAAGCTGCCAGAAGAAGGATAGGGGCCGTGAGAGCCAGAAATACGATTTTGAGAGCGGTCATAACAAGGATCATCAACTGAAATAGAAGGTTGCACTAATTCTGTTACGTTAGATAATCCCAATTAGTTGCATCCCTGCTCCGAGATACGGATTTTCAAGTAAAAAAACCGTTCTTTTATCCCCGAAAATACGGTGATCTGCCTCAACAAGGCGCAAGCTAGCCGTGATAGATAAGTGCGAGGATGAGCAGGAGCGTGCCCCAGAAAAGGCCGTTCACAAGGGATCTCACCTGACCGCCATCCTCAGATATGTTGATTGAAAGTGCCCGACTGATGGCATTTCCGGGCCATAAAAACAGGGCCAGCGCCTTTTTGAGTATCATCATTTCAAATCGCCTTCTCCGGCCTTTGGCCAAATTGGTGGTTTAGTGAACGGATCGGCTTTCATGGCCAGCCACAGACTTGTGGCAATCCTTTCTGCGGCTTCAATGACAATGGGTTGTGCAGCGGGGGCAAACACCTGCCTCACCGTCATTCCAAACAGATCCAGCCAATGCGTAAAATCCTCGGTCTCGACATTCCGCATCTTGGTGTGTGCAGGCACCGGCTTGCCCTTGTATTCTCCGGTTTTCAAAAGAACCGAACGCCAGAATGATTTCATCCGGCTCAAATGCTCCGGCCAGTCGAGGCTCATATGCTGCAGGAACAATGGCGCCAACTGTTCATCAGACCGCACGCGTTCATAAAAGCTGTCCACCAACCGGGACACTTGCTCAGGTGTGATGGTGTCATGGGCCGGCATGCGTGCGGGCAGCGCGGGAATAATTCGAATGTTCATTTGATTGGATGTCATGACTATACATTCATTTATTATGTATCTATATTTTTAGCAGACCATGCGATAAAAGCAACATATTAAATGCATCAATTGGAAATCAGACCATGCGTCTCAATCAGGCAAGCGATTTCGCTCTTCGCATTCTCATGCTTCTGGCATCGGAAGATGATCCCATGACAATTGATGAAGTCGCGACACGGCTGAGCCTGGTGAAGTCTCATATCATGAAGATTACCGCCAAATTAGCGCAGGCAGGCTTTGTTGAAACACAGCGCGGCAGAAATGGTGGCATTCTGCTGGGGCGCACGCCAGATCAAATCTCAATTGGAGATGTGGTTCGGCTGATTGAAGCCGATTTTGCTATAGTCGAGTGTATGAAAGCAGAGGCATCGACCTGTACCTTCATGCCCCAGTGCCTGTTACGGGGTGTCGTGCACAATGCCGCCAACGCATTTCTGGCGGTTCTGGATGCTTGCACCCTTGACCAATTGATCGTTCCAAAAGTCGACGCCTGATACAGACTAGATCCCAGCGAGAAGTGTCCTGCTCAGCCTTGCCTGTCTCAGGGTCCACAAAGCTTGTAATACCAAGCCTTGTGGACAGCGTTTTGTAAAATGTGTGGTGAAAGAGGCGCGCTTAGAGTTCGACCAACGCGTTGGCGTTGGTGTGCAGATGCTCAACCAGGCGCGGGTCAAGCTTGAGGCGGGCAGCGAGCATGGCAAGGTAACCGCGTTCGGCCGGAGCTTCGTGGTCGACCACAAGAAGCGAGGCGGCGTAGATCTCGGCAGCTTCCTCGGGACCATTGGCCATTTCGGCCACACGGCCCACATCCAAGGG
>CAZOCA010000659.1:0-2566 GCA_964578105.1 uncultured Pararhizobium sp. | reverse complement strand
CCACCGCCCTTGCTGAAGCGCAACAAGCCGATGAAGCCGCACAGAGCGATCCGAGGGCAATGGGAAAACCGCCACGCCGGGACGCGCCGCTTCTGGGCTGGCGGCTCTATGCGCAACTGGAAGTGCTTTACGCCACCGGGCTGCGCGTGTCTGAACTGGTGTCCCTGCCCAAAACCGCAGCCAATACCAAGGGCCCTTTCATCATGGTGCGTGGCAAGGGCAACAAGGAACGGCTTGTACCGCTAACCCCGCAGGCCAAAACGGCAATGGAAACCTATTTGCAGCGGCTGGTCGCCTATCAAAAGACCATGGGGCGCGAGAACAAAAGCCCGTATCTGTTTCCTGCCGGCAGCAAGACCGGACATATGACCCGGCAGAATTTTGCGGTAGATTTGAAACAACTGGCGCAAAGAGCCGGGATCAAAAACACGGTTTCCCCGCACATTATGCGCCACGCCTTTGCCAGTCATCTGCTGCAGAACGGTGCTGATCTGCGCGCCCTGCAGACACTTTTGGGCCACAGTGATATTTCAACCACGCAAATCTATACCCATATACAGACCGATCATCTGCGCGAAACGCTGGAAGCCCTGCACCCTTTGTCAAACCAAAGCAGGCAATCTGATCCGGACACGGAAAATTAATCGACATTGCTTGCAATGCACAACGGCCGATGAAATAAGCTGAGAACAACCATTGAGGCACTGATGTACAGCTATCTGGAATTTGAAAAACCCGTCGCGGACCTGGAAGGCAAAATCCAGGAATTGCGTGCAATGTCGTCCGAAGAAGACGGTGTCGGCATCGGTGATGAGGTATCGCGGCTGGAAAAACGCGCCTCTGATGCCCTTCGGGAAATCTATGCCAATCTGACTCCATGGCAGAAGACCCAGGTCGCGCGCCATCCTGACCGGCCCCATTGCCTGCAATATGTCTCCAAATTGATCGAAGACTTTACGCCTTTGGCAGGCGACCGCTCTTTTGGTGAAGATCACGCCATCATTGCCGGCCTTGGCCGCTTCAAAGGCGAAGCTGTTGCCATTATCGGTCAGGAAAAGGGCGAAGATACGCAGGACCGTATAAAACGTAATTTCGGCATGGCCCGTCCGGAAGGCTATCGCAAGGCTGTTCGGATTGTAGAAATGGCAGATCGTTTTGGCCTGCCCGTTATCTCTCTGGTCGACACAGCCGGTGCCTATCCCGGTATTGGCGCAGAAGAGCGTGGACAAGCCGAAGCTATCGCCCGTTCAACAGATGCCTTTCTGGGCGTCGGCGTTCCCACTGTATCGGTGGTGATCGGCGAAGGCGGCTCCGGCGGAGCCATTGCCATTGCGGCTGCCAGCAAGGTTTTCATGCTGGAACACGCCATTTACAGCGTGATTTCACCGGAAGGCGCAGCGTCGATCCTGTGGCGTGATTCCACGCGCGCCAAAGAAGCCGCGACAGCCATGAAAATCACCGCTCAGGACCTCCTGAAATTCGGTGTGATTGAGGGCATCATCAAAGAGCCCATGGGCGGCGCTCACCGGGCTATCGATGATGTCATCAACATGACTGGCCAACGGATTGAAGCGGCCATGCAGGAAATGGCCGGTCAGGATGCAAACACTTTGCGCACTGCCCGCCGCGAGAAGTTCCTTGAAATCGGACGCTCGCTCTAGGCTTTATCTTTAAGGCGGTTCAAATCGCCCCAGGAGCGCGTGGCGCTGCCGCAGGAATACGCCAAGACCATCCCGCGCATCGGCGATGCTGATGCCACGGGCATATCAGGCCATCGTCAAGGAGCGGAAAGTTGAGCTCGAAGCAACAAACGTCGCTTGATCAGATGCGGCGTTGATGCTTGCGATCAAACGTCATCTGGAAGAGCCAATCCATTCCTCTGTCAAAAACCAACTCGAACACATAAACTGAACGAAACAGTGCAATCAAATCCCGGACCAATATTGTCCTCTTGCACAACAGCCGCCTATCTCTGTTTCTCGGTGATGAATTTCCCAACCGCTTCTTTGTTCTGATCTCCGATTTCAACGACGCCATCGTCGAGCAGGTCTTGCAACGTCTGACCGCGCAGGGCCTCTCGCCACAGCGCCTCAGCTTCCAGCATTCGACGTTTGATAAAACAGTCCTTTTCATAGGCGCAACGGGCGTTTGTCGTGACATCGCCCTTTTGCCGGATTTCACGGCATACATAGGCCGGGCCCTGGCCATCGATGGCCTCTACCACATCGAGCATGGAAATCTTCCCGGCCGATCGTGTCAGGCGATAGCCTCCTCTCGGGCCGGGAACCGCCTCGGTCACGGAAGCGGCTGTCAGCGCGCGAAGATGCTTGAGCAGGTAGCTCTCCGAAATACCATGCAGCGCCGCCAAGTCCTTACCGGACAGAACCTTCCCATTTGGTAGTGCCGCAAGAACAACGGCGCAATGCAATGCCGCTTCAACCCCATCTCCCAGATGCCGCATTCGAGTATCTCCCTATGTTTTCAGTTTTGCATTTTGCTGTTGCAGCGATTAATCATCGATATATACTATCCATGATTCGATCACAACTCTTGCTCACAATAAGGA
>CAZOCA010000658.1:0-2572 GCA_964578105.1 uncultured Pararhizobium sp. | reverse complement strand
GCGAAGCGCCGTCCATGCGCAAGGTCAGCTGTGTTTCCGCCCCCGTGGGTTCAATCAGGCCAACTGTCGTTTCCGCACCACTGTCGGACAGGAAAATATCTTCAGGCCGTATACCCGCAGTGACGGCCGAACCCTCGGGCAGGCTATCAGGCGCGGATCCCAAAGCAGCACCGCTTGGCGTAATGACAACTCCATTCTGCACGGTCGCATCGATAAAGTTCATAGCAGGCGATCCGATGAACCCGGCGACAAAGACATTGACGGGCCTGTCATAAAGCTCGAGCGGCGATCCCATCTGTTCCACATGACCGCCGCGCATCACAACAATCTTGTCCGCCATGGTCATGGCTTCAATCTGGTCATGGGTCACGTAGACGGTGGTCGTGCCAAGGCGCTGATGCAACTCCTTGATTTCCGACCGCATCTGCACTCTCAGCTTGGCATCGAGGTTGGACAGCGGCTCATCAAACAGAAACACTTCCGGGTCACGGACAATGGCCCGACCCATGGCGACGCGCTGACGCTGACCGCCTGACAATTGCTTCGGGTAACGCTCCAACAGCGGCAAAAGGTCCAAAATCTCAGCGGCAGCACGTACCTTTCGATCGATCTCGGCCTTCGATTCCTTGGCCAACCGCAAAGAAAAACCCAAGTTCTTTGCAACTGTCATATGCGGGTAAAGCGCATAGTTCTGAAATACCATCGCGATATCACGGCGCTTGGGCGGCAGGTGGTTGATAATCTGATTGTCCAGACTGATCTGACCGTCGCTGATCGTCTCAAGCCCTGCAATGGCACGCAGAAGTGTTGATTTACCGCAGCCTGATGGACCGACCAGCACGGTAAACTCACCATCATCCACTTGCAGGTCGATGCCGTGCAATACTTCCACAGCGCCATAGGATTTGCGTATATTATTAAGCGTGACGGATCCCATCTGTCGCTACCTGCCTTCCATATGTGCGCCTGCAATAACAGGCGCGAATTGATCTTCGACATCCGGCTGTGGCCGATTGCCTGCAATATCGTTGGGAAGGTCGACGCAACCTTGCGAAAAGACAGCCGGCGGCCCCATCAGCCCATAGAGCTGCGATTCTGTACCCCGATCCACGAACTCCACCAGCGCATCCGCCTGCCGCGCTGCGGCCAGTGCCAAGGCCCAGGGCTGTTCGCACGTATTGTGCAAAATCACCGGAACATTGGCAGCATCAGCCATGTCGAGAATGCGCAGCGTCTCACTGATGCCGCCAGCCCAGGCGACATCGGGTTGCAGCACATCGACCAGTCCCTCTCGCAGAAGATCGGCACAATCCCAGCGCGAAAACGCGAAATTACCCAGAGCAAGCGAAACAGACGGGTCCATCTCGGACTTGATCCGCTTCATTCCCTCAATGTCGTAAGGCGGGATGGGATCTTCGATCCAATGCAGGTTCAAGTCATGCGCCGCATCCAGAAACCGCAGCGTATAGTCGGCATCCCAGGCCATGAAGGCATCAATCATGATTGGCACGTCCGGGCCCGCCACATCGCGAAACTTACGCATGTAATCGACATTGGCTTGCAACCCGGTCTGCCCGGTTTCCGGCCCGAACGGAGCTGCGGCCTTCAGCCCGCGCCAACCGGCTGCCCCATGAACTTCCGGCTGTGGCGTGGTGACATAGACCGGCAGCGTGCCCGAAAGCGTGCTCTGTGCCGACCCGCCCAGCATGCTGACAAGCGATTGACCCTGCGTTTTCGCCGCCAGGTCCCACAGCGCGATATCGACACCCGATACCGCCATCATAGAAAAACCCGACCTGTCGCAGGGCAGCAGAGAGAAGAACATCTGGTCCCAAAGCGATGCAATATCGCCAATCTGCTCACCCACCAAAAGACGCGACAGGTGATCATTGACGATCATGGCCACGATCTCTCCGCCATTGGTGCAGGACCAGCCGGTCGTTCCGTCCTCGGTCACGACACGCACGAACACTTTCTTGGTCGGCCACATCCAACTGGAGCGCTTTTCGCCAAACCTTGGAAAACGCGACATTGGTGATGCAACACGCGAGGTTTGCAACACCTGTTTTTGAAAGCCACGATCTATGGCGCGGGCTTCGATTGAGACAATTTTCATCCCTTCACCGCCCCAGCCAGAAGACCGCGTGTGAAGTATCGTTGGCCAAAGAAGAACACGACCATGATTGGCATTGCCACAAGCGTAGCTGCAGCACCCACCTTCTGGAATTCAAGCGTGAACAACTCCACGAAACTTGCCAGCCCGATGGTCACAGTCTTGTTTGCGCTGGATTCCAGCAGGATCGAGGCAAATGCAAATTCGGACCACGCTCCGACAAAATGCCACATCGCCGCAGTAATCAGCGCGGGCGTTGCCAATGGAAGCACCACCAAGAACATTGCCCGTAAACGGCTGGCGCCATCCATCATGGCGGATTCCTCCAGCTCCACAGGGATTTCACGCAGGCTTGAGGCGATAATCCAGGTCGCAAAGGGCAAACCGAAAGCGGAGTAAAGCAAGATCAGACCAAGCAGGCTGTCCTGCAGCCCCAGCGTGTTCATCAGCCGATAGGTC
>CAZOCA010000657.1:0-2576 GCA_964578105.1 uncultured Pararhizobium sp. | reverse complement strand
CGGCCCAGGCAAGGTATTGATAATCCGCAACTGCACGCGTTGCTGCTGACCTGACGGCTGCCCCAAAGGCTGCCCTTGCTGCTGAACCTTGTGAACCGGAGCTCCCATCAGCGTTTCGTTGGAAGTTTGCCTGTCAAACACATCCCAGCCGCCAGACCTTGTCTGCTTATCTGACAGCCCATCTGCTGCTGCAGTGCTGGCCATAAGCACGACCACAAGTCCAGATGCGACCATCCCGGAAACGGTCGTCATTGTACGATTTTTTCGCGAAACCATCATATTACCCCTGCACCATACTCAACTGCCTGCAATTCGCTCAACGGCATGAGTTTCTTATTCTTTATTAAATGTTAGATCGTTTCTGAACGCAACATGAACGCGCCCTTCGCCTTTGGTTCAGGTGCTTAACCTTAACAACCTCTCAGAAGCGAAATGCAGGTTGAGTGGCAAACAGCCACCAAAGTTTGAGGGGATAACATGAAAAACGTCATCACAATCATCAGGAAACAGAGCCGACATTTGCTGGCCTCGTTTCTCTTTCTTGGCCTGAGCGCCAGCAGCGCCAGTGCAGCGTCTTTGGCAGGCCAATGGCTTCAAACAGGATCTAACGCCGGCTATTGCGGCGACTGCAGCGTGACCATTGAGCGCACGTCCAGCTTTTCGCCAATGCTTCAAATCACCGCAAATAACGGATGGAGCGCACAGGTAACACTATCCGGCTACGGAACTGAAACCGCCAACGGGTTCGGTCGTTGGGACCGCGCAGTGGCAGGACAATATGCCGGACATGTTTTCCAAATTAGCCTCCAGACAAGTGGAAGCATTCTGAAACTGAATATGCAGCATATGGATCCGGCATTGTCTGGCATCGTGACTGCAACTTTCAGCAAACGCCAGCATGCGGCCAGCAATCATAATCCGCAGCCCGATATCAACTATCCTTATCAGGCCTCGTCCTGGGGTGGCATTGTCCGCACTGGGCCTGGAATGCATTTCGACCGCATCACCAGCCTGTTTGAAATGGAAGCCATCACAATCGTTTCCCGCACCAGCGAAATGATGAATGGCTACCCCTGGATGCAAGTGAAATACAGGAATAATCAATATGGTTACCAGTGGGGCGGCATCATCTGCGCCACAGACCACCCACGTTCTGAACTGCACGAATTGTGTTACGCGCCCCAGCAACAGCAGAATGAACATCAGTCAACAACTTTGCCACGCGATACCGCCCGTTACCAATGTAATGACGGAACTGTCATGGACGTTCGTCTGGACAACCGCGCCGCCGAGACGCTTGCTGTTGTCGAGCGCGATGGCATTTCAGATTATCTGGTTCAAATCGTTTCCGCATCAGGCTCTCTCTATTCCAATGGCATCATTGACCTGCATACCAAGGCAGACTTTGCTCTGCTAAGCGAAAATGCTGACACGCTTCAATGCCATGTCATCGACGATTTGGCTGACTGGACCTTTTCATCGAACCGTTAATCTTGTCGACTAAATCGAGGGTTTTGCCGGTGTGTTGTGTTTGACAACACTTCGGCAAAACGCTTCACTCCTGATCAATAAACAATTCCGTGGCCTCAAAACCAGTGGCCTCACACTGCCCGACCTAACAGGAGTTTCACTATGCCTGCCCTGCCAACATCATCGACACGTCTAAATTTGAAGAAGCTGGCTTGGACAGCGTCCCTGTTACCAATCGCCGCTGTTGCATTGGCGGGTTTCAACAGCGCTGACGTATTTGCGGCTGATGAAAACACAGACGAGCCGCTGCTGATGCTTGCACAGGCAAACAATGTGCAGCAACGCAGAAGCGGAAATTCCGCTGTTCTGGCACGTAAAACAGTTATGATTGAAAATACGTCTGGACTGGATATCGATGTTTTGCGGGTAACAAACGGTCAATATCAGGTGGTAGCCGTGGCGCGCACAGGATTTGCCACACCCATTAACACTTACGGGTCGGAGCAACTCTATTTCGGTGCCGGTGGACAGTCGATTATCGGCTCCTACACGGTTCCATTCCCTGAAAGCGGCCCGTTGAGGCTCGGTCCAGATGTTCTGGCGAGCGCTGGAATTCAGGCACCCCAACAACAAGCTTCACAGCAACCTCCGTTTCAGGGACAGGCGCAACGGCCACAAGGTCAGCAACCTCAGGGCCAACAGCAATTCAACGGACAACAGTCCTTTACGAACCAACAGCAGTTTCAAGGCCAACAGCAACAGCAGAATTTTCAAGGTCAAACACAGCAGGCTTTCCTGCCAAATCAAACCAATCCTCAGCAGTTCCAGCAACGCCCTCAGAACCAATCCCAACAGCCGCGACAGAATCCGCTTTCTGTTCTACCAGAGATAAATCCGACCGCCCCTCCAATCATACCACCGGAAGCAAAAGTACCACCAAAGAATCCTGAATTGGCGACAATTACTGAGCGTCGGGCTTTTAAAAATCAGCCATGGACGGAAAGTCCCCATGACTCCATTCTTGCCGTGCCGGAAACTGGAAAAGGTGCGTTGACAACAAATCAGCATGGGCAGTTTGAGATTGTCGATCTCGCACAAGCCAGAAG
>CAZOCA010000656.1:0-2579 GCA_964578105.1 uncultured Pararhizobium sp. | reverse complement strand
GAGACTGAGACATCTGTCACTGACAGCTCATCACCATCAATGTCTGATGCATTGGCGAGCAGAGCCTCTTCGGTAATGATGAAGCTGGTGTCTTCCTGAGTTGCGCCCAGATCCACATCATCCGCAATGGGAGCGTCATTGACAGCTGCAACGCGTACAATCCCGCTGCCGGGAATCGTGACTTCGCCATCGCTTACCGTAAATGCAATTTCTATGTCACCATTGAAGTCCGGGTCTGGGGTGAAGGTCCACGTGCCATCGCCGTTATCCTGGATCTCGCCACCACTGACTGTTAGATCAGCCGCAGTTAAAACATCGCCATTCGCATCCTCATAGGTCGCAAGTAGCATATCCTGTGTGATCAGCTTTGAAGTATCTTCGTCCGTGATGGTCCCAAACAGGTCCAGTTCCACCGGCCCATTGTTTTCTTCCGGAACAGAGCCTGCACCGCCACCGCTTTGTGTGCTGCCGTTAGCAGAGGCGGAAGTAGTCAAAGTCGTCGCAACTGTCTCTTGCGCATTGTAAGGGTCTGTGACTGCAGGTGTGAAAGAGCGCTCCGATGATGATCCTGTATCTTCGCCTGACGCAAATTCGCCGGTACTTCCATTGCCAACATTTTCGGGTGGGGAACCCGGAGTGCCATCAGCCGAGTTTTCGGGCGTGCCGTTCGGGTCGGTAAGTGAATCCAGCCGCTGTTCATCAAAAGCCTGAGGCGTAAACAGTGCCTCGACATCGGTCACTCCGTCAGCCAGGAAAGCCTCATGACCGTTCGCCAGATTTTCATTGCCAAAATCAACAGAATTATCTGTCAGGACAAAATCATGCGTATCGTCGGTCAAACGGTTCGCGTTTTGCTCATTGGTGGGTGTTTGCCCATCTTTCCCATTTGCACGCTGATTGAGTGATTTTGTCGCAGTCTTAGCCATGCTTGTCCCCAGATTCCCAACAGAATACGCAGTCTCTCAAATGCATTGAGGACAATCGGCCATAATACTGCGTTAACAGGCCCGGTAGAATTCGAAGTATCTGAAGCAACACACTGAATTACTGCTAAATTGGTAACCAATTCCTTTTCAAACACATACGGGCTTTCACGGTTCCTTAAGGACGAACGCATAGGCTCCAAAAGCCAAATTCCGGTGTTGTTCATGTCGGGCTGTGGCGCAGATTGTATCGCGAATTGTATTGAGTAGAGCGACAGGTATGGCGTTGGCTGAGAAAAAACCCAAGACAGCTTCAATTCTCTGGTCGTCCGGGTTTGAACAGTTCGGACTGGCGACAGGGCGCCATCTACGCATTGGCCCAGCGGTTGTGCTGATGTCCAGCGTCATCAATATCCTTGGTCTTTTGATGCCGCTATCAATTCTCATTGTTTACGATCGCATTGTACCAAATGCCGCTTATGAATCGCTCACCATGCTTGTGGTGATGTTGATCGCGTTTGCTTTGGTCGAAGCTGCGCTGCGCGTTTGTCGAGCATATGTGCTTGGCTGGTCAGCTGCAAAATTTGAGTTGCAGACAACCCTGCAAGCGCTGAATAAAGTTTTGACTGCTGACTACTCGTCTTTGAATTCAGTGCCACCCGTGCGCCAGGCAGAGCGTCTGAAAGCAGTGTCACGCTATGCTGACTTCATGGGCAGTCAGTCCAGACTGGCATTGATCGATCTGCCCTATGTTGTTTTGTTTTTGACAGTGATGGCCCTCATTGGTGGCTGGCTGGCGATCGTGCCGATTGCAGTCATTGCTGTGTTTTCAGTTGTGATCCTTGTCTTGGCAGGCCGCTTTCGCCGCGTTCTGGAAGAGCGCAAAAGCCAGGACACGAAAATCTATGATTTCATCGCTGAACTGCTGACCGGAATCCATACGATCAAGGGCGCTTCCATGGAATCGCAGATGTTGCGACGGTTCGAGCGTTTGCAAAAAGGTGGCAGCATAACGGATTTTCAATCCATAGCGGTCTCCGCACACAGCCAGACCCTCATGGGCCTGTTCGGCAACACAACGATTATCGCTATGGTCTCAACAGGTGGCTGGCTCGCTGCAACCGGCGATCTGTCAGTGGGAACTCTGGCGGCCTGTACGATGCTCGCTGGGCGCACAATTCAGCCGGTTGTCCGTGTCGCCGGAATTTGGAATGAACTGCAAAGAACGGCGCTAGCCCATCAGGATATCGGAGAGCTTTTCTCCAGCGCATCGGGGCCAAAAGCAGCTCCGCAGGGGCAGGGTGTGCCGGTCACCGAAAAATCCGAACCCATTTCTCTGCAAGCGCAGAACATCTCCATCGAACGCGGTGGTCGACCATTGATTGAGGCCATCAGTTTTGATCTGAAGCCCGGTCTGATTTTGGGTATTGAAGGACCCGATGGTGAAGGGAAATCTACCCTTATGCGGGTTTTGGGTGGAGATATACCGGCAACCGAGGGAACACTGCTTGCCAATGGAGAACCTGTCACTGAAGCGACACGCGAGACAAGTCGGATTGCACTTGCTAGTGCCAATCAAGGCCTCTTCACCGGCACCATTCTTGATAATTTAACGCTTTATGGCGGCGGTACTTCGATCGAAAATGCCTGCTGGGC
>CAZOCA010000655.1:0-2595 GCA_964578105.1 uncultured Pararhizobium sp. | reverse complement strand
CCAGAATAAAGTTCGCAACAAAGTGCAATTTGCGGCTGTCCTGACGGCCAGCCGCATTTTTTTAGAGAGCGTGCGTTCGCTTCGCCAACTCTTTTTCAACGACATGCATCGTGGCAAGCGCATCGCGCTGTGCTTGTGAGCCGCGCGGAGCATCTGCAAAGGCTATGAAAGCCTCTTTTCGCAGACTAAAAAGTTCCGCTGTGCCAACTGTTGCCGCTTCAAATTGTGAGACGAGTTTCATCGTATCCTCCTTTTATTCAAGGAGGCCCCGAACCGTTCAGGGCCTTTCGGCCCCGCACACACAATCATTGGCCAATTATGGCTCTGATGGTTCGGGCATCTGCACGTACGAAAAGGATAGATATGCTTGAAACACTTCGACGGATTAAAGCCGCTCAAGACGCGGCATCTTGTTAGAACTTGAAGGTTTGATCGGAAAGATCACTGACATCGTGTTTGGCAGTACCGGCGTTGCACAACAATGCGCCAGTGCATGCTTCCATGAGGATTTTCGCAAAATGGCAGTGACGAGATAGAGCTGCAAGTGACGGATGCGTCAGACGATGGGTAGATCGCTGTTCCCTAATTCCACTGCCAATCATCCTTTGATCTGGGTCGGCTTACAACAGAACACCAATGAATCCCTGACCGAACGCGGCATCAAATTTCAATGGACTGCCCGCACCACCTGGCTAAGCCAGCCGTGTTGACCATGAACTCCGAGCCTTTGCCTTCGGCCTGACGGGAGGGCGTTAGTAAGCAAACCCAAACAAAGGAGATAAAACCATGGCACGCGAAAAAAACACCAACACCCAAGTCTCAAACGCACCCGAGTATCTGGCTTGGCACGTCACCGAGAAAGGCGAAAAATCCTACTGGAACAAAGTCGGCGCGGTATGGTCGCATAAAGACGGCAAGGGCTACACGCTGCAGCTAGAGACCTGTCCGATCAATGGCCGGATCGTTCTGCGACTTCCGCTGGACGACGCTCCTCAACCCGAAAAAGAGGGGAGCGTATAAGCGCTCCTTTCTTAAGGCCCCGAAGGACGGCGTGTCCGCGCGCGCCTTTCTTCTTCGCGTCTACGCTCAGGATCAGGGCGTTCGATATCACGATAATTGGCGACATCCTTGCGCAACTGCATAAGCTCGTCACTGGCAAATATACGTTGCCGTTTGATATCATGCTGCAGAACTTCACGCTCTTTGATCTGATCTAAGATCAAAGCGTCTTTCTCATCGCGATCACGCTGCCAAGCCATCAGCGTCTCTCGCTCATTCTGCGCTTTGATCCAAGCATATTTCCCGGTCAATCTGTACCAAATTCCAGAAAACCCACGCGGCATCCTACCCGCACGTTCTTTGGTCTCGGCAAGCCAACGCTTGTCAATTCCAGACCAAACTTTTGCGCGCTGTTCTTGATGGCGTGCCACCATTTCAGCTTTTCGGAAGTCGAGCATGGCGAGCCGTTGCTTCGCGCTCGCTTCCGTACCTTTGATGAAGTCTTCGACCTTGCGCGTCATGCTTTGCGCGATTTCTCCTTTGACCTGATCTACGGAAGGCAGTTTCTGTCGATCCCCAAGACGGCTTCCAAGCTCTTTGGTCTTAACCCCCGCATAGCGTGAAAGCGAATAGACCTCACCGCGATAATCGATAGCGACAAAACCGCGACGATCACCCTTGGCCAGCCAGAAGCCCCGCTCTTTGAGGGCGTGTTCGAATGACGTGCGATTGTCAGAGAGCTTCCATGCGTCCTGAAGCGCGGCCTTGATCTCGCGTGGATCAATGCCAGACCGTTTTGCTTGCTGCCATTCTTCGCAGCTGAAGTTTAGTGGATCGCGCAAACGGCGATCTTGCAGCCCGCGCGGCATTTTCCAACCATGCTCTAGATAAAGTTCACGCGACACATCGCGAAGCTTGGTTTTGTAGTGAGGTAAGTTGATTGCACGCATCTTTTCAGTATCGATCCGCGACCACACAACATGTGCATGGCGTCTGCCATCTTTTTCATGAAAAACGATTGCGCGAGGTTGATCTTCTAGTCCGAGTTTCTTCTCGATCATGTCTGCGGTTTTTTCAAATACTTCTGTCTCGACATAAGTGCCTTCAGGAGGGTTCAGACTCATCGAAAACAGATAATTCTTGCAGCGCGTGCCTCTGGCGATGGCGTCAGCTTCGTGGAAAGCATCCAGTAAATCATCGCTGACAAAGCCCGAGACTTCATGCAATTCGACATGCTCATTGTCGCGCGTGGCCAGAAGATATCGAGCGAGCTGCCCACCATCACCGCGTTCTTTTGCTTTCAAGATCATGGCGATGCTCCTGGCGCTTTACCCAGTGCGCGTAAGAGATCAGCCCTCAGCGCTTTGACCTCTTCGCATGCTGCGACAATATCAGCTTCAGTTTCTGGAGAAACGGGAAGTGATCCCGTATTCACGGCCTTGGCCAGTTGGTTGAGATTGTTTGATAGGCGTGAGCCGCCCAATGCCCCAAGCAAGCGTCCCAATGCTTGGCCATCCTTCACAGGGCTGTTTCCAGATTTTCGTCTCGGCGTGGCCTCATCACCAAATAGACATTCACGAATATGAGCCGATAGAG
>CAZOCA010000654.1:0-2606 GCA_964578105.1 uncultured Pararhizobium sp. | reverse complement strand
TGGCCTTGCCTTCTGATCTGGACCTGGATGTGTTTTCGTTTGGTATTGCGACGCTGTTTGGCTTGGTGTTCCTGACCGGTGATCCGGTATCGGCGGCGTCTACAAATCCGGGACGCTGGATTTATGGTCTTCTGGCAGGTTTGCTGATTTCAATCTTCAGCTCTGACAGCACTGTCATCACCTCTGCTGGCATTGTCTTTGGGTCACTGACGGCCAGCGTGTTTGCGCCTTTGATCGATCATCTGATCGTCCTTGCAAAGGCCAAAAGCAGGTTGGCGCGTAGTACAAGACGCAGGAGGCGAAGCCTTGCTTAACCCCATTGAAGGATGGCGCGGATTTCTGGCGCGGGACAATGATGACCGCGTCAAGGTTTACGGTGTTGCTGTGTTGGTTGCCCTTGTGTGCTCCATAGTGATTTCGACCGCCTCTGTGACGCTGCGGCCTATGCAGCAAGCGCATCTGGAGGCGGAGCGTCAGGCGCGGATGGAGGCCATGCTGGATACTTTGCCAAGCATGCGCTCCATCATGCAGGAAGCTGGTGTTGATACGTTGGAAACGCGCCTGGTGGATCTGGCAAGTGGGGCGTTTGTTTCCGATATTGACCCTGACAGCTACGACGCTCAAGCCGCTCTTAATGACCCGGAGCAAAGTGTTGCCATTCCGGCTGAGGCTGATGTTGCGGGTCTTCAAAGACGTGCGCTTTATGCGCCGGTTTATCTTCTGGAAAGTGATGGCGAACTGCTGCTTGTTGTGCTGCCGGTCAGTGGTTTGGGTTACCAATCCACTCTGCGCGCCATGCTGGCACTTGAAGCTGATCTGAACACGGTTGCCGCCCTGACGATCATCGAGCAGGGCGAAACCGCCGGTCTTGGTGCCCGCATTGAAGATGCTGCCTGGCAGGCCCAGTGGCAGGGTAAGCAGATTGCTGATGATACAGGCGAAATTGTTATTTCAGTGGTGCGCGGTCAGGCCACCAGCCCCTTTGAAGTTGATGGGATTTCCGGCGCATCGCGCACCGGAAACGGGGTGGCGAATATGGTGCGATACTGGCTGGGTGATCATGGATTTGGTCCCTTTCTGAACCGTCTGCAGCAGGAAGGACTATGATATGGCCACCTTGATGAAACACATCTCAACGCCGCTCATCAACAACAATCCAATCACCTTGCAGATTCTGGGTATCTGTTCTGCGCTGGCTGTCACGACGTCGTTGTCCACCGCCTTGACCATGTCATTGGCCCTGACGGTTGTTCTATGTTTGGCATCGGGCCTGATCAGCCTGATCCGGAACCACATTCCATCGGTAATCCGTCTGATCGTGCAGATCACAATCATTGCGTCGCTGGTCATTGTGATTGATGAGATTTTGCAAGCCTATGCATTCCAGATCAGCCGCCAGCTTTCCATTTTTGTCGGATTGATTGTGACCAATTGTCTTGTGCTGGGCCGCGCGGAAGCTTTTGCCATGCGCAACCCTGTTGTGCCTTCCATACTGGATGGTTTGGGCAATGGGCTGGGTTACAGTCTGATCCTGATCATTGTTGGCTCTATCCGAGAATTGCTGGGCGCTGGAACGCTGCTCAATTACGCCGTGTTGACGCCGGTTTCCGAAGGAGGCTGGTTTGAACCGCTTGGTCTGATGCAGCTGGCCCCAAGCGCGTTTTTCATCATTGGCCTTTTGATCTGGCTGATACGGACCTTTTGGACACAGCAAAAGGAAGTTGCAAAGTTTGAACTCAGAACGCGGAGAGTGCGGCCATGACCGAGATTCTGATTGCGTCGATATTTCAGGAAAATCTGGCGCTGTCCTTTTTTCTGGGCATCTGCACCTTTCTGGCCGTGTCAGAGCGTATTGAAACAGCCTTCGGGTTGGGCATTGCCGTCATTGTGGTTCAAACCATTACGGTTCCAGTGAATAATCTGATTTACAACGGGCTGCTGATCGAAGGGGCATGGGCCTTTATTGGCCTGCCAGATATGGACCTGACTTTTCTCAAGCTTGTTGCCTTTATCGGCCTGATAGCGGCGATGGTGCAAATTCTGGAAATGTCGCTGGATCGGTTTGTACCAACTCTCTATCGCGCCCTTGGCATTTTCCTGCCATTGCTCACCGTGAATTGCGCCATTCTGGGTGGCAGCCTGTTTATGGTTGAGCGGCAGTACAGTTTTACAGACTCGATCATTTATGGCTTTGGCAGCGGTGCAGGCTGGGCCTTGGCCATTGTCACATTCGCCGCCATTCGTGAGCGGTTGAAATACAGTGATATGCCGGCAGGCTTGCAGGGCCTTGGCAATGCCTTTCTCATCACCGGTCTTATTTCGCTCGGATTTTCCGCTTTTGCGGGGGCGGGTCTATGAACGAAATCCTGTTTGGCAGTTTGCTCTTAACCGTCATTGTATTGATGCTGGCCATCATTGTTGTGTTGGCACGCTCTGCATTGATGCCGGTCCGTGCTGCCGCGCTGATGGTGAATGACCAAACCGCGCTTCAGACCAAAACCGGTCAGAAGCTGCTGGCCAGTCTGCTCGAGAATGATATTCTGGTGCCCTCCGCATGCGCTGGTGCGGGAACATGTGGCCTGTGCCGGATTAAAGTTGAGGAAGGC
>CAZOCA010000653.1:0-2609 GCA_964578105.1 uncultured Pararhizobium sp. | reverse complement strand
GGAGGCGAGTTCTCTCTTTGAGTCTGCACGGGGCGTTTCGGCGCGGTGCGCAGGCACTTGTCGAACGCAATCTGAGCCTTGATCTCGTCGCGGTTCCCAACCAATTGACCGAAATAGCCGACTTGGCAGCTACAATGCCAGATTTGCGTATTGCGCTCAATCATCTGGGACAGCCAGAACCCGGCCAGCCAGATTCCGGCCAGGCAGGCAATCAGGACATCTGGTACCGAGGCATCGAGGAACTGAAGCCTCTTGATAATGTGTCCATCAAAGCGTCTGGTCTTTGGACAATCGACAAAAGCTGGCGGCCAGATCGGCTGCGCCCTTTCGTGACCCACGTCCTGAATACTTTTGGCGCGCATCGGGTGATGTATGGCTCCAACCTGCCCGTCGAAAAGGTCAACACATCTGCTGCCGCTCAAATCAGGACATTGGCCGAGATTCTTGCTGATTTCCCAATCAAAGATTTGCAAAAAGTCTTGTCAGGCACCGCAAAAGATTTCTATCGGATTTAGCTGGTCGCACCCTGCGGACCATGTCAGGCAGGATAACGCGCCCAAAACCTTCAAACCAAACGGGCATGACTATTTTAGATGGTTTGGGTGGTCTCCATCCACGCTATAGCTCATGACTGTTGTTCCATTACTGACAAATGAGATGAATCATGAGCAAACGCGTTGTTTTCATTGCCACCGGCGGAACGCTCGCATGCATCGGCAAGAATCCACATGATCTGTTGGATTACACGGAAACCGACAGAAAACTGGATGCACAGCAGATCGTTGCAAAGACTGGCTCAATAGATGCTGATATTGAAGTCGATGCCATCGATTTTCGATCGGTTGACAGCACCGAAATCTCGCCCGGTGATTGGGCTGATTTGGCAACGCTTTGCCAGGAACTGGCCGTTTCTCCAAAGAATTATGATGGAATTGTTATCGGGCATGGAACCGCCAGTTTGGAAGAAACCGCATTTGCACTCTCGCTGGTTCTGGACCTTAAAATCCCGGTCATTGTCACTGGAGCCATGCGCCCTTCCAATGGCATGTCGTCGGATGGTGACCGCAATGTCGCATCATCCATCCGCGCAGCCGCTTCCAGGGCAACGCGTGGTCTCGGTGTCGTCGCCCTTCTGAACGATGAGATCCACGCTGCAAAGACCGTCACAAAAGCGCATAGCCTGTCAGTCAACGCGTTTCAAAGCCCCGGCCGGGGCCCCATTGGTCACATGATCGGAAACGACGTAATGCTGAACGCCGAAATCCCTGCCAGCAGGACAATATTCAATATCGATTGCCTTAAAAACTGGCCACGCATCGATATCACCTACAGCTATGCCGGCGCAGATGGAGCGGCCATCAGAGCGTATCTGGAAGCTGGAACTGCCGGCATTATCGCCGCCGGCTTTGCGCCCGGCATGGTAACACCTGCTGAAATAAAAGCCCTTAGAGAAGCAGTTTTGCAGGGTGTGACGGTCATCATCGCCCATCGCGCTGCCGCTGGACCCGCCACCGATTCAGCAGCACATGGCCGAAATGGTTTCATTCCGGCTGGACTATTTTCGCCATTGAAAGCTCGAATTCTTCTTGGTCTCAGCCTGGCGAATGGAGATCAACCGGAAACCATTCGGCAAAACTTCAGCGCGTGACCGTACCGCAATAGCCATCATGATCGATGGCGTTCATGTATTTGAGCTTTGCCATGAACAAAATGGCGACAAAAATCCCTCACCTTAAGAAACAGGCTCCCTCACCTTCCATTTTATCTATGTATTTCAAATAGTTAAAAAGTGAATGGTAGGCCCGGAGGGACTCGAACCCCCAACCAAGCGGTTATGAGCCGCTGGCTCTAACCAATTGAGCTACAGGCCTACAATAAATGTCGCAACGGGCGACAAATAGTCAGGGTGCTTGGCTATCGCATCTTGGCGCATTGGGCAAGATGGTTTCGCGGCCCATGGCACTCTTTCGTCAACGACATCGCAGTTCCAGCCGACTTTGGCCAATTGAGACCACAATTCGCCGGTAACGCTTTGACATAATTTGAAAGAATCGGAGACTTTCCATGCGGCTTTTCCCGGCTTTTGCCACATTGGCCATCGCAACCGTTCTGGCCATAGCGCCTTATACTCTAAGGGCGGAAGACAAAATCCCCACCTTGTCTTTGACCGGCACGGGCACGGTTTCTGGCAGTCCCGACATGGCGGTCATCACCATTGGCACGGTGAGTGAAGCAGAAGACGCTGTCGCCGCGCTGGAAAAAAACACCGCCAGCACCACAGCTTTCATCGATGCATTGAAAGCGGCCGGGATTGAAGGCAAGGATCTGCAGACCAGCAATTTTTCCGTCGAACCAAACATCGTCTACCCCAGCAGCAAATCCAGCACGCGGCCAAATCGGCCTACGATTGTCGGCTATACGGTCCGAAACATGGTCACCGTGCGCATCCGCGATCTGAAACTGATCGGCAATGTGCTGAACGAGGCTGTGACCTTGGGCGCCAATTCTATCAGCGGTCCGCGCTTTGCTGTGGACGAACCGGCAGCACTGGAAGCAGAAGCCCGCCGTATGGCCATGACAGCCGCTCTAGCCAAAGCACAGGATTATGC
>CAZOCA010000652.1:0-2610 GCA_964578105.1 uncultured Pararhizobium sp. | reverse complement strand
CGCACCAGCTCAAGCAGTGCCGTTTCGGGAAATTCTCCTCAATGGTTCGATTGTCATGCTGATCGGTGCTTTTGTTATTGGCTGGATTACCGGCGAAGACGGCCTCAGCAAGATTGAAAGCTTTATCGTCAGCCCGTTTCAGGGTGTGCTGTGTCTGTTCTTGCTGGATATGGGGATCATTGCCGGACGCGGGCTGCGCCAAAGCCGCAAGGTTCTGACCTTGCCGGTGGTGTTTTTTGCCATGACCATGCCGCTGATTGGTGCTGTGATAGCTGCGCCTTTTGGCTGGTTGATCGGCCTGTCGGCGGGTGGCGTGGCGCTGCTGTGCACATTGGCCGCGTCCGCGTCTTACATTGCGGTGCCTGCAGCCATGCGCGTTGCCTTGCCGGAAGCGCGGCCCAGTATTTATCTGACCCTGTCGCTGGGCGTTACATTCCCATTTAATCTGGTAATTGGTATACCGGTCTATAATCTTATCGGAACATGGATTGCGGGATGACAACATGACACAGACATTTCGCAAAAAACGGCTGGAAATCATCGTTGAAGAGCCGATTCTAAGTCGGCTTACTGATGCGCTGATCAAAGAAAAAGTAACCGGTTACACCATTCTGCCCGCTCTTGGCGGCTATGGGTCCGACGGGCAATGGCATCGCGAGAATGCGTTATCACGGGCGGGTCATATGGTCGCACTGGTGTGCATTCTCGATGAAAGTCGCGTGGATGATGTGCTGAGCGCAGCCTATGCAATCGTCTCAAGACAGGTTGGCATTGTCACCCTGTCTGATGTGGAAGTGGTGCGTCCGGAATTGTTTTAACATCAGACTGAACAAGCCGATTTGCCTGAACTGCACCGGTTTGGGCGCTGATCTGGAGAATGTTGATGGCTTCACTTCCGGGAAGCGAATCCCTTTTTACCGAACCGCTGATCCTGTTGGGCGCAGCTGCTCTGGCAGTGCCGATATGCAAGCGGTTGGGATTTGGCTCAATTCTGGGCTATCTGGCCGCCGGGGTGGTCATTGGTCCGGTCCTGCGACTGATCACGGAAAGCGAATCCATTCTGAAAGTGGCAGAGTTGGGCGTGGTTCTGCTGCTGTTTGTCATTGGGCTCGAATTGAAGCCGTCCAGGCTCTGGAGCATGCGGCGGGACATCTTCGGGCTGGGCAGCGCGCAACTTCTTGTGACAGGCGCGGCGCTTACCGCCATTGTTTATCTGTTTGGTCTGAACTGGCAGGTTTCGTTGGTTGTCGGGATGGGATTGGCCCTGTCTTCCACCGCTATCGGCATACAGACCCTCAATGAGCGCGGCGAGTTATCAACGCCTTATGGACAAAAGAGCTTTTCCATCCTGTTGCTTCAGGATTTGGCCATTGTGCCGCTGCTGGCGCTGGTCGCAGCGCTTGCCCCTCGGACAGGCAGTGACAGTGAACCTGTTGGCTTATCAACCGCCTTTCTGGAACTCGGCCTGATTGCAGGCAGTGTTGTGTTGCTGGTGGTGATTGGCCGCTATCTCCTGAACCCCATGTTCCGCATTCTGGCGAATTCCAAAGCGCATGAAATCATGACGGTCGCGGCACTTTTGGTGGTGTTCGGGGCCGCTGCCCTGCTTGAATTTGCCGGCATGTCCAGCGCCATGGGGGCCTTCCTGGCCGGTGTGATGCTGGCGGATTCGTCGTTCAGGCATGAGCTGGAGGCCAATATTGAACCCTTCAGGGGATTGTTGATGGGCCTGTTCTTCATGGCGGTGGGCATGACGCTCAATCTTACCATTATCTCCGAGAACTGGGCTTTAATCGCCATCACGGCCCTGTTGTTCATTAGTCTGAAAGCCGCCATTCTCTATGGCTTGGGTCGGCTCTTCCGATTGGGGCATGCCGTTGCGGTTCGCACAGCCCTGCTGCTGCCGCAACATGGCGAATTTGCCTTTGTGCTGTTCACGGCAGCGGTTGCATCCGGCCTGATGAACACAACGAATGCCTCCATTTTGACAGCCGTTGCCACCATCACGATGGCCTTGTCGCCTTTGGCCATGAGCCTTGCACCAAGGCTTATTCCAACAGTTGCCGGCGAAGAAATGGAAGAAGACTTTTCCGAAGTTACCGGCAATGTCATTCTCATCAGTTTCGGGCGGTTTGGACAGGTTGTGTCCCAACTTCTGCTGGCTGAACGTATTGATGTGACCATTATCGACAACAATGCGGAACGTATCCGCAGCGCCGCCAAATTTGGCTTCAAAATATATTATGGCGACGGGCGTCGGCTGGATGTGCTGCGTGCTGCCGGTCTGGAACGGGCAAGGATGGTGATCGTTTGTACGGATGGTGCGGCCCAGACATCGCAGGTCGTTCGCATGGTGCAAAAAAATGCTCCGCAAGCAAAAGTCTATGTCCGCAGTAACGACCGGTCGCATTCCATTGCGCTTCGGCAGGCGGATGTGGATTACGAAATCCGGGAATCCGTTGAATCGGCCATGCGCATGGGAACCGAGGCGCTGAAAGGTCTGGGTGTGCTACCGGAGCGCATTGAAGAAATTGCAGAAGATGTTAGAAAACGAGATGAGATGCGCCTTCAGATGCAGGCTGATGGCGACCCCGATGCTGCACGCCATAC
>CAZOCA010000651.1:0-2614 GCA_964578105.1 uncultured Pararhizobium sp. | reverse complement strand
GGATCGATCCTGTCGCCCCGCATTTCCCTGAGCTTTCTCAAGAGGATGTGGCCCGAATTATCGTGGGGCAGCAGCCCCTGCCTGGATATTTGTCGGAAAGTGGGCGCAGTGATGTTGGATCTTGATTTAGCGCTCTCCGGCCAGCGTACCGCGATTGATCCGATGATGGCTTCATTTTTCAATGTCCACGATCCCCACATCGGTTCCCGACGGGTGAAAACCGCATCCTGCGCCAATGAAGGAACAGTCAATGCATAGCGTTTTTTCAAACCGCATCCTTGGCGGGATCATCGGCATCGTATCAGTGTCATTGGTCTGTCTGACGCTCTATACCGCCTATTTTGGTGTGTTCCCTGACGGTTTGCAGCGCAGCGGGCATTTGCTTTTGGTCATGGCGCTGGTTTATGTCGGCGCGCTCAAGGCAATGTTAGGTGCGGATAACAAAACTGGTCTAGCTGCGGCCCTGCAGCGGGGTTGGCTCTTGGTCGTCCTGATCGCGGGGATCACGGCCACCGGGCACCATCTGGTGAATTTTAATGCAATCAATGACCGGTGGGGCGAGATTACCGATACCGAGATTGTGTTGGCCGTCATTCTTGTGATCGCTCTGTTTGATGCCTGCCGCCGGACGATCGGTTGGTCCATTGTGATCCTTGCCTCGCTCTTTATCGCCTATGGGCTTTTGGGTGCCTATCTGCCTGATGGGCTTGCGCATCGTGGCTATTCCCTAAAGCGTGTAACCGCGCAACTTTATCTGGGCGGTGGAGGAATATTTGGCACGCCACTTGGTGTTAGTGCGACATTCGTCACAGGCGTCGTGGTGTTGGGTGCGCTTCTGGAAAAGACCGGTGCCGGGCAAGTCCTGATGGATTTCGCAACCGGACTTACGGGGCGGATGCGGGGTGGACCTGCCAAGGCTGCCGTGGTCGGTTCCAGCTTGATGGGCATGATTTCTGGCACAGCTGTTGCCAATGTTCTTACCACAGGCCCAATCTCGATCCCTTTGATGCGCAAAAGCGGTTACCGTAAGGAAGCTGCCGGTGCGATCGAGGCTGTCGCCTCGACGGGCGGTCAATTGATGCCTCCGGTGATGGGCGCCGCTGCATTCATCATGGCCGAGTTTACATCGACCTCTTACCTGACAATTGCCAAGGCGGCCTTCCTGCCCGCAGTCATATTCTATGCGGTCCTGTTGGCTATGGTACATTTTGAGGCGATTAAACGAAACATTCCACTTTTGCGGGACGCTGACTCCGTTGTCGATTGGGCCTCCATCGCAAAACGGGCTTACCTTCTGGCACCTTTGCCGGTCTTCATCAGCATGTTGCTGAACGGTTATTCAATCATGCTGTCCTCATTCTGGGCGGTTGCTGCTTCTGTCATCGTCAGCTTCTTCAACCGATCATCGGCGCAGACACCGCGCCGCATGGTCGAGACCGCTGTCACGGCGGCCAACGCAGTCATCCCGGTGGCACTGGCCTGTGCAGCAGCAGGAGTTATCATCGGGATCATTACGCTGACGGGCATTGGGTTGAAGTTTTCAACCCTCGTAGTGCTGCTGTCAGGCGGCCAATTGCCAATCGCCCTTGTGCTGACGATGCTGACCTGCCTGATCCTTGGGATGGGTCTGCCGACGGCGGCGGCGTATATACTGGTGGCCACGCTTGTCGCACCTGCGCTTGTTGATCTTGGTGTTGGTCTTTTGGCAGCACATCTGTTTGTACTCTATTCCGCTATGCTGTCGTCAATTACGCCACCCGTGGCGCTGGCTGCCTACGCTGCGGCTTCGATTTCGCAAGGCAACCCATTAAAGATTGCGGTACTGGCCTGCCAGTTCGGCATGGGTGCCTTCGCAGTTCCCTATTTTTTCGTATATGACCCGGCCCTGCTCGGGATCGACGTAACCTGGATTCAAGTGGTCGTCTCGTTCCTGACCGCCATCGCCGGAGGCGTCGCAGCCAGCATTGCAATGATGGGATATTTTGCCAGCCGCCTGAACCTTTTGGAGCGGTTCGGCTTTGTCATCGCGGCAGTCATGTTCATGAGTTCGGACTGGCGCTTTGACCTTATCGCACTGCTGATCTCGTTGACCCTGATCCTTTGGAACAGACGCCACGCCAAGGCAATTGTAGATAATAATCTAGAAGTAACTGAAGCAACCAAAAGGGAGAAACCTAATGAAACACTCACTTAAATCAATACTGCTCGCTGCAGCCACACTTATGCTGCCAGGTACGTCACAGGCGGCAGATTTCCTGTCGATCGGCTCCTGTCCGGTCGGATGCACGGCCTATACATGGTCGGCTGGCATCGCTGATGTGATTAACAAGAACGTCGAAGGCATTGAGGCCACGGCGGAAGAAACCAAGGGCTATGTTGCCAACATCAAATTGTTGCAGGACGGCGAAATCGAAGCCTCAATGGCGACGTCGTTGTCGTCTTATGAAGCTTATGCCGCAACCGGCCCTTATGAGGGGAGCGAACCCGGCAAGATCCTGTCATGGATGTCTATTGCGCCAGTTGGTATGCATGTCATCACACTGGAAGGCGGCGGGATTGACTCGATTGCAGACCTCAAAGGCAAGCGTATTGGCATGGGGCAACCCGGCGGGGT
>CAZOCA010000650.1:0-2620 GCA_964578105.1 uncultured Pararhizobium sp. | reverse complement strand
GTCAAAAGATTGACCGTTGTAAAAGGTAGTCGACCCAAACTCGCCCTTTTTATAAACGATGATGCGGCCCGGTTCCTGCGCCAGTTTCTGTGCAAGCGGAAAACCGTCGGCCTTGCGCCCGGCCATGACGCCAAATTCGTCATCATTGCCAATTATGATATCGCAATAGTCTGCGGCCTTTGAATAGACGCTTGCCGCCTCTTCAGCGGATGTCCAGGAATAGGGGCGGTAGTCGACGTCAAAAATAATGGGTACGCCCGCGTCTTTCGCAGCTTGAAATGCTCTCAGCGTTGCATCGCGGGAAGGTTGTGCTGCCAGAACGGTTCCGGTCGTAATCAGCGCGCCGAATGCGCTGAAGTCAATCTGGTCGACATCAGCATCATTCATCTGAAAATCTGCGGCATTGTTGCGGTAGATCACAGATTGATGGTCTTCAATCCGTGTTTCCACCACGGCCAATGATGTGCGCACTTCGCCGCTAACAGATCGAACGTGGCTGGCATCAATGCCGTATTTGGCCAGTTCATTCACAGCCAGTCGGCCCAGCGCATCATCAGAGACGCAGGTGACCAACGAAGCCTGTCCCCCCAGCTTGACGATGGCGACACCAATATTCGCCGATGAGCCGCCAAGACAGGAGAAGAATTGCGTGGCCTCTTCTGTTTTGGTTCCTGGCGGATCAGCATAGAAATCAATTCCAGCCCGACCAATGATGACAAATTTGTTTTGCCTGATCTGGTTCAGCAAATTCATCACACGCCTTTTCTCTGGCGACCGCGATCGGATTCCCAATCTTCATGAGCCTGCATCACCGATGGATCTTCTGACACAGATGGTGTGCCAACCTCCCACCAGGAATGGCCTTCCTGTGTCCAGCCATCATGGGCGTCTACCTGAATGCAAATCACATAGGTTTTGCTGGAAGCTTTCGCTCGGCCAAACGCTTCGCCCAGTTCCGCAATGGAATGGACAGTTTCGCCTGCTGCACCCATGGATTTGGCATGGGCTTCAAAGTCTACGGCAAATGGTTCAACCGCCAAATTGCAATCCGCAATCAGATTGTTAAATGATTGGTTTCCTGTGTTTTTCTGCAGTTTGTTGATAACGGCAAAACCACCATTGTCACACACCAGAACAATCATTTTCATGCCGGTTAAAACCGACGAGTAGATATCTGAGTTGAGCATCAGATAGGATCCATCGCCGGTAAAGACGATTGTATCCTGATCCTTCTGTTTTTCGGCCTGGGCAATACGTGCGCCCCAACCGCCGGCAATCTCGTAACCCATGCAGGAAAAGCCGAATTCCACATCGACAGAGCCAAGGCTCTTCGTGCGCCAATTGGCTGTCACTTCTGCTGGCAAGCCACCGGCAGCGGCTACAACACGGTCATTTGGATCGCAAAGTTCGTTCACCTTGCCGATAACCTGCGCATAGGAAGCCGGACGATTGTTTCCGGCCTTGTCAGTTGGGTTGATATTGTCATCCACATAGGCATTCCATGCGGTGCGTTCGCTGGCTGCCAGATCACTCCAGCTTTTCTCTGCGCGATAGTCGCCCAAAGCATCATTCAGCAGCGCCAGCCCTTTGCGCGCATCACCAACAACAGGTGTTGAAAGGTGCTTGCTGGCATCGTGCCGGGCTACATTGAGCGACACAATTTTCGCCTCATGCGAAAACACGGTCCACGAACCGGTGGTGAAATCCTGCAATCTTGTGCCGACAGCAAAAACCACATCAGCCTGGTCTGCCAGTGTGTTGGCGGAGTTTGAGCCGGTCACACCAATCGGGCCGCAATTGAGCGCATGGTCAAACAAAAGGTTGGCACGCCCGGCAATGGTTTCAACCACTGGAATATTGTGTCTTTCTGCCAATGCGGTCAGTTCCGCTTCCGCTCCCGAATATTGAACACCGCCACCGGCGATAATCAGCGGGCGTTTTGCAGATTTGAGCACATCAACGGCGTCAGAAACTTCCCGCTCATCCGGCGTAACCCGGCGCATACGGTGCGTCTTTTCCGCAAAGAAGGTTTCTGGATAATCATAGGCCCAACCCTGCACATCCTGCGGTAGGCCCAGAAAGGCCGGACCGCAATCTGCCGGGTCGATCAATGTATTGATGGCAGCAGGCAAGGATTGCATGATCTGAGCAGGATGCGTGATCCGATCCCAGTAACGTGACACGCATTTGAAGGCATCATTCACCGAGATCGTCGGATTGTTGAAATGCTCCACTTGCTGCAAGACCGGATCGGGCAGGCGCGTGATAAATGTGTCACCACACAACAGCAGCAAGGGCAATCTGTTTGTATGAGCAATGCCGGCAGCCGTTAAAATGTTGGTGGTGCCTGGACCTGCGGAACTGGTGGCAAACATGAAACGCTGGCGCAGTTTCTGTTTGGCATAGCCAACTGCGGCCATAGCCATGGATTGCTCATTCTGGCCCCGGTAAAGCGGTAATTCTTCGCGATGCTGATACAGGGCCTCACCAAGGCAAGTCACATTGCCATGGCCAAAAATACCAAAGCCTCCGGCGCACAAGCGCACCCGCTCGCCATCAATCTCAACATATTGATTGGCAAGATATCGAACAATGGCTTGCGCCATGGTTAGTCTGATTG
>CAZOCA010000649.1:0-2624 GCA_964578105.1 uncultured Pararhizobium sp. | reverse complement strand
GCCGTCAGCTTTTTGGGGACGCGTCGTCCAGCCAACGTAGTATCCGATCGCTAGAAAGATCAGCGCCAGAATCCAAGTTCCGAATGTAAATCCCATGGCAGCTCAATCCCTTCAACTGTTGAAAGTCCGCCGTAAGCATAGCATCTGAATTCAAAAACTAAAACTCAAATGAAATTCGCTTACAATATCCGGTGCGGCAGCATGATTTTCGTGATCAACGCCAAATCTTCAGTGATCCCCAGCACTTATAACATAAGCTCTTGCCAGATGGCGTGCCCTACCCGGCACCTTCCGTTTCCAGATCAGGAATAATTTGGGTTGCCCAGGAAATAAAGAACGGGTTGGCGAAAGGAGCATCATGGGTCTGATTCTGTTTGCCATAAGCAAAGACAGACCCGTCTGAGCAGGTTGTCAGACCGCCTGCCGCGCGTAATACCGCATCTCCTGCGGCTGTGTCCCATTCCATGGTGCGGCCAAATCTTGGGTAAATATCGGCGTCTCCCTTGGCCAGCAGGCAGAATTTAAGGGACGAACCGACTGACACACAATCGGTGATATTGTGGGTTTCCAGGAATGCATCGGTTTCCGGCGTTCTATGGGATCTGCTGGCGACAGCCACTTCGGCTTTGGTCTTGCCGCTCACTTTCAGCGCGACGCGTTCGCCGAGGTTTTCCTGCGCCACCTCAAGATAGCTTGCGGTGTTACCGAATCCTGAGAACAACTCGCCACGCACCGGTGCATAGACGGTACCGGCAACCGGGCAGCCATCTTCGATAAGCGCGATATTGACTGTGAAGTCAGAGCGTTGATTGATGAATTCTCTGGTGCCGTCCAGGGGGTCTACCAAAAAGAAACGCCGTCCCAACGCTTCAGGCATATGGCCTGCACAGATTTCTTCTTCCGCAACGACCGGAATATCAGGATAGGTCGCACGCAATCCGGCAAGAATAATTGCTTCAGCCGCGTGATCTGCAGCTGTGACCGGGGATTCATCATCCTTGATCATTGTCTCGCAGCCATTTTCGTAAAACGGCATGATTACAGCGCCGGCTTTGATTGCCAGATCTTCAAAATGCGCGATCATGGGTGCCAGAACCTCTTCCGGCAATTTTTCAGACTGCGAATTGTCCATTACAAGATCCCTTTGGCGCGCAATGCGTCTTCCAGAACATCCAGCAGTTCTTCCGGGGACTTGCCGGATGTCTGCAAATGAATGTCCGGTGCCGTCGGTGCTTCGTAGGGTGAATCAACGCCAGTGAAATTCTTTATTTCACCCCTCAAGGCTTTTGCATAAAGCCCCTTGGGATCGCGCTTTGCACATTCTTCAAACGGGGTGTCGACAAAAATCTCAACAAACTCACCCTCGTCCAGCATATCGCGCACCAGTTGACGCTCCGCCCGGAATGGCGAAATGAAAGACACCAATGTGATGAGACCAGCCTCGACCATAAGTTTAGAAACCTCGCCAACGCGGCGAATGTTTTCCACCCTGTCTTCATCAGTAAAGCCAAGATCGCGGTTAAGGCCGTGACGCACATTGTCGCCGTCCAGAATGCTACTGTGCCGTCCCTCTGCCAGAAGCTTCTTTTCAAGAAGGTTGGCAATGGTGGATTTGCCAGAGCCGGACAGGCCGGTAAACCACAGAACGGCAGCCTTCTGCCCCTTTTGGTCAGCTCGGGTTTTCTTGTCCACATCTATGGCTTGCCAGTGGACGTTGGATGCCCTGCGCAGTGCATGCACGATCATGCCCGCGCCGACTGTTGCATTGGTCAGGCGATCAATCAGAATGAATGCGCCAGTCGCACGATTGTCTGAATAGGGGTCAAATGCGATGGGGGATTGCGCTGACAGGTGACAATAGCCAACTTCGTTCAATTCCAGGCTTTTGGCTGCCTCATGGGCAAAGCTGTTCACATCAATACGGTGGCGCAGATCGTTTACTGAAACCGTGGCGCGATCTGTTTCAGTGCGCAAAATGAATTGTCGTCCGGGCAGCATCGCGTCTTCTGAAAACCAGACGATATTGGCTGCAAACTGATCAGCGACCTCTGGCCGATCCTCTGGCGCAACCAGCATATTGCCGCGCGAGACTTCAATTTCATCTTCCAGCACAAGCGTGACCGCCTGCCCTTCAACGGCCCTATCAAGATCACCATCCATGGTGACGATGCGCTTGACGGTGCTGAGCTTGCCCGATTTGGCAACCACGACCGAATCACCCGGCTTCACAGTGCCTGCTGCCAGCGTTCCGGCAAAACCACGGAAATTCAAATCGGGACGCAACACATATTGCACCGGGAACCGGAACGGGCTGTCGAGGCGTTCCTCTTCGAATTCCACAGTCTCAAGATGCCCGAGCAGCGTTGGGCCATTGTACCACTCCATATTCGGAGACGGTGCCGTGACATTATCACCAAAACGCGCGGACAAAGGGATGGGCGTAATGCTTGCAAAGCCCATATCTGCTGACATAGCTCTGAAATCCGCGTCAATTTTCTCAAAAATCGAGCGATCATAATTGACCAGATCGATTTTGTTGATGGCGACGATGATGTGCCGAATACCCAGCAGGGACGCAATGAACGTGTGCCGGCGTGTTTGTGTCAAAAGCCCTTTGCGAGCAT
>CAZOCA010000648.1:0-2628 GCA_964578105.1 uncultured Pararhizobium sp. | reverse complement strand
CGACAGCATCTTCCTGAGGAATGGCACCGCCCGCCAAAGACGTCCCGGCGCCGCGCGGAATAACTGGCAAACCCGCCTTGTTGCAATATTTCAGCACTGCAGAAACCTGTTCTGTGGTTTCCGGCAGCACAACCGCCAGCGGAACACGGCGATAGGCGGTAAAGGCATCGGTTTCATAGGGAACCAATTCGGTGGCGTCGCTGATCACGCCCTCGCCAGGCACCAGTTTCTGAAGGCTCTGAATGATCTCATGCCGACGCGCGAGAATACCCATATCCGGTTCAGGTATTGCAATTGTGCCCATGGTTTTCTCCCTTGCTTTTCTTGATTTTGACAGAGAATTCACAACTGGTCAATTTTTTTTACCAGTTCTGAAAACCAAGCCGCTGCGGCAATTCAGCTGTATCGTCAGAGAAAAAACCATTGGGGTTGACGCAGAAGGTAATACATTCGAAAAACCAGATGGGTGCGCGAACAACTCCGGTCTATCTGACCGGACATTTGGAGTGAGTGAGGTGATATATGAATAAAATAATTCTCGCAGGGCTGATGAGCGCACTGATGCCATTTGGCGCAATGGCCGAAGGTGACGTTGCGGCTGGCGAAAAGGTTTTCAAGAAATGCAAGGCTTGTCACGCTGTCGGCCCAAAGGCCAAAAACCGTGTCGGACCGCTTCTCAATGGTATTGTGGGACGCGAAGCTGCGACAGTTGAGGGATATAAATATTCCAAAGCCATGAAGGCCTCTGAATTGACCTGGGATGTGGAAACGCTGACAACTTATCTGGCAAATCCGCGAAAGTCCGTCAAAGGAACAAAGATGGCGTTTGCAGGTTTGAAAAAAGACGCTGATCTGGAGAATGTGATCGCCTATCTGGCGCAGTTCGACGCAGAAGGTAATATAGAAGAGTAAGACAGGACCAGTCCTGAACAACAATTTCAAAGTCGCGAAGGTACTGTCTTGAACAGGCGGTCATCGCGACTTTTTTTATCGCTGAAGTAGCAATTTAGTCCTCAACCACGAATATTTGCAAAGCGCGCGGACCATGGGCACCCAGTAACATAGTCTGTTCAATGTCGCCGGAGCGAGACGGTCCGGTGATCATGTTTACCGTGCGCGGCATGTTGCCCTTGCCATATTTTTCACGAATCGTGGCCCAAGCGGTTTCATAGTCGCCTGAAATGTCAGCCGCGCGGATTACAACGCAATGGGTTTCCGGCAGGAAATTGAGTGTTGTCGGATTGTCGGCTCCAGATTCAAGCATCAAGGTTCCGGTTTCGGCGGCACCGGCGAAAGCATGAGACAGGCCAACCGGGTCGTCCCCGTGTGATGGCCCTTTGGATATCTCAAGGTCAGCAAGCCTGTCCCAGCCAGCCTGCTCCAAAAGCGGCGCATTGCCCATGCGCACTTTCTTGGGGAGGTTTCTGCCCCGTAAATACTCTGCAAGCGCTGCCGGCAAATCCTCAATTTTGTTGATGCGGGTGATGGTGGTCTGGACCTTGATGGCCTGCTCACAAAACAAGTCGACCTGCTTGGCGTGCGGTTTGCGCGCGCGCGCCGGTATCAATCCAACCGGGCTTCTGGACAGTCGGTCTGCAACCCTGGCCTCACGCACCGGATCATCGAGATTTTTAACATTCTTGCGAATCTTCGCCAAAATGCTGCTGCGGCCATTGGGCGTTGCACGATTGCTGTTTCCAATACGCCTGTTCATTGCGCCCGATCCATTATGTGGTCTGTCCCAGTTTGGAGTTTCTATGCCGCGCCGCCCATTGCTGTTGGAAGGTCTGCCCCTCTGGCGCAGGTAAATCACGATGTTCGGTCCAACCGCCAGCCAATGGCAGTTTTTTGAATGCCCCTTTGCGACGCCCCATCAAGCCGAGCAGATTAATCGCCAGACGCGAGCCCGCATGATAGATTTTTGGGTGTTTGGCCATCCAGGCCCAGGCACTCAGACCACGTCGCATTCTATCTGGCGTGGTATGTCGCTCAAATTCCTTCTCCCGCCAATGCCGCATCATTTTCGGTAAGGGTATGCGCATCGGGCAGACACTTTCACAGCGTCCACAAAAGGTGGACGCATTGGGCAGATGACCCCCCATTTCAACGCCAATCAGCGTTGGTGTCAGAACCGCTCCCATAGGGCCGGGATAGACCCAGCCGTAGGAATGGCCGCCAACAGCGTGATAGACTGGGCAATGGTTCATACACGCGCCGCATCTGATACAGCGCAGCATGTCCTGAAACTCGGTTCCAAGCATGTCTGAACGGCCATTATCAAGCAGCACCACATGATATTCTTCTGGTCCGTCAGGGTCTTCGGTTCGGCGCGGACCGGTTGAAAACGTCGTGTAGACAGATATGTCCTGCCCTGTGGCAGAGCGTGCCAGAACGCGCAATATCTGGCTGACATCTTCCAGCGTTGGAACGATCTTCTCAATGGATGCGATTACAATATGGACGCGGGGCAATATCTGAGTGAGATCGCCATTGCCTTCGTTGGTGACAATGATTGACGTGCCGGTTTCGGCAACCAGAAAATTGGCGCCGGTGATGCCCACATCCGCTGCCAGAAATTTGTCACGCAGAACGGAACGCGCTTCGGACAAAAGACTTGTCGGGTCTTCC
>CAZOCA010000647.1:0-2630 GCA_964578105.1 uncultured Pararhizobium sp. | reverse complement strand
GAGGCAGCCCGTTTGGCCGGTGTGCGCACATGGCAGGTGCTTATTACACTGTATGTCATCTCAGGTTTGATCGCTGGCATCACGGGCCTGCTGTATCTTGGGCTGATTAAAGCGCCATCGCTGTCGCTTGTTGAACCTCGGGTTTTGCCATCGGTTGCAGCTGCCGTTATCGGCGGGACATCGATTTTTGGTGGCCGTGGCGGTTATTCCGGTACAATTGTTGGCGCGTTGATCCTAACCGTTTTGGCAACCATGCTTACGGTTATGCAAATACCGGAAGGTACACGCCGCATCTTCTTCGGCCTGATCATTTTGGGTGTTACCGCGATCTATGTGCGTCTTACACAGGACCGCTGATCACAGCCCAAAATGCGCGCCACGAAATGTCACAGAACGGGTGTCGCCACTGACGTCCACGAGAACAAGATGATCGGCGTTGATCTGGATATCATTGATTTTGGTCCATCCACTTGGCGGTGCAATTGCACCAAATGCATAATTGATGGTGGCCACACAATCCTTTGACAGTGCCAGGCCTTGTGGCAGTCCATAGGGCGACCGCTCAACTGCGCTGGCGAAGGTACCGTTGCTGTGGCAACTGGTGGAGACTTCTTCAATGCCGAGCACATGCCTGTGCCTGCCCAGCCATGGCGCATAGGTGCGCCCACCATTGCTCATCCACAGCAATGTTTCGGGCAATAATGTAGCGTCCTTGATTGAGAAAAACAGAAAACCATCCTGCTGCGCCAGGGCCGCTGTCCAGCCGAGCCGTGCAGAGGGGCTTTCTGCCATGATGAGCAGATCCTCATGGTTTTCGGCAAAGGGATAATTGCTGCCGTCGACCCGTTCCCCAGATCGCATTTCCAATGGTCCCAATCCGTTGATCTTCTGCGGGTATTTTAGCAGGGACGTGCCCCTCGACGCATCGGGCTCGGGTGCTTGCGCCGGGGTTGCTGCAAACTGCTTTTCAGAGAAACTCAAACTTGCGCCGCCAGGCACGCAAATCATGGCATGGTGACCAATCGGCAAATGGCCTTCGCCGCCTTGAAACTGATGGCGTTGATAGAGCAGTGGATCGCCGGAATGAAGTTCAAATTGCTTTGTGACAACCGAGCCCATCACCATTTCACGCAGTTGATATGTAGCAGATATTGCATCATCGGAAGCGCTATCATCGGTCAGAGGCAACGGGCTCCAATGGCCATTAGCCGTGTGGCCGTGGATCGGGTTGTCACCACCGCCACCGAATGGCGCGCAGAAAAAATCGCCTGAAAGCTTTTGTTCGACCAAAGAGATATCGTCGAAAATTTCAACCGGGTCTAACGCCCATGGCGCCGTGTGCAGCGGCTTTATTGCGATGTTTGTTTGTGACGTCACAGTGAAGTTTCTAATCATGCCGCCTTGACGGTCAAAGTCAAAAGACACAGGCGCGTTTGTTATTGCTTCATTGCTGATGTGATCGGTGCTGTTGGTCTCGGTCATAGTGGTATGTTTTCCGGGAAAATCGCTTGAATTGCGATGGGGTGCAGTTGGGGTTGCGCATGGCCACGTGCAGCCGCAACCAAATGATCAACGGCGGCGCACGACTCCTCTTTGGCGTTTTCGTTGATGATCGCATCCATGGCGCCATCAATGAGAAATTGCCGTGTATCATCGGTAAGGCCATGACCGATGACGGTCACACTCTGCGCCTTGCCAGTGATGTTCAGCGCATCGATGATGCCGGTTTGTCCTGACCCTATGCAATAGATGCCATTGAGATCAGGTTGGACTTTGAGCAGATCAAGCAGCGTGTCACGCGCACAGTTATTGTCTTCGGCGACTTCATGTTCTGCCACGATTTTTAGATGCGGAAATTGATCGCGCAGAACGCTTCTGAAACCCATCTCACGCTCCTCATGGCCCAGATATGCACGAAGCCCCAAAATGATAGCCGTTTTGGCGTGTGGCGCGGCGATAAGCTTGCCCATCAAATAGCCGGCAAGGCGGCCAGCTGCGTAATTGTCTATGCCGATATAGGCGCGGCGATTAATCTGTCGGATATCGGAGGCAAGTGTGACAACTGGTATGTTGTGTGTGTTGAGACCGCGAAGCGCATGCCGCACTTTGGCCGTGTCCACGCCAATAATGCCTACGCCGTCAGACGCATCGCTTATCTCGCCTATCGCTTGCAGAACAGCCTCTTCATTGGCGCTGCTTAGGTGGTGAATGGTCGAGGACACACCTTCAATTGAACGACAATAGCGCTCAATATGATATGCCTGCTCGGCCAAAAATGCGTTGCGATAATCAGGGATAATAAAGTCGAGTTCTATAGTTTCCAGAAGACCTGTCGGAGCTATTGGCTCATCGCCGTTTAATTGGCGCACGGTAGACAAAACGTGCTGCCTTGTGTGTATCTGCACGCCGTCCCGGCTGTTGAGCACCCGGTCCACGGTGGCTTTAGACACGCCGGCGCGTTTGGCAATCTCTGCCACTGTGATTTTGGTTGGGCCGGGCTTTGTCAACATTTCATCCTTCATGATGCGTAATAAAACCTCATTTTGAGGTGTTATCAAGAAAAATTGCAAAAAGCCGACTGTTTTAATGGAAATCACCCCTAAAATTCCTTCCCCAAGCCTTTTGGGCAA
>CAZOCA010000646.1:0-2630 GCA_964578105.1 uncultured Pararhizobium sp. | reverse complement strand
CCCTGATGCTGGGCGATGATTGGCATGGTATCGCGGATGAAGGTCGCCACGCCCCATTGTGAGGAAATGCGCTCTGGACCATCCCACAAATCACCTTGCGCCGCTGGACAAAAAATCGCCCTGTGGTTCGGAAGTGATTTTGAAACTTCAGCAAAGAAATTGGCTTTTTGCGGCAACTCCAGGCCCTGATCACGATAGCTCAGCCAGTCCTTTTGCGTGCCGGGCGTATGAACGACTTCCTGAAGGCATAAAACATCCGGGTCAGCCTGAATGACATAGGCAAGCAATTCGGCACCCAGCCGACCGCCCCAACCATTTAATGACATGATTTTCATATCTAGAGCTTATCAGGCACCGATCCGCACCATCAAGACCAGATGCAACTAACGGTCGAGAAACGCGAACCCGACAAAGCTTCACGGCAGGGGATGCTAATCCCCTGCACAACAATCATTCACCAATTTCTATTTGCCACGTTTTGCCACGTGGCACATCCGGCGTCAGACCCTCAGGGTTTGATATAGGTATAGCCCATCTGTTGCAGACGTGAGAGTTCTGCGACACCGCTGGGCACGATATCTTCTTCGAACACATCGAACAGATCATCCTCATACGAGATCTTGCGCCCCTTGAGCGTATTATTGCAGACATGGACGTCGACGTTCTGTCCCTTCAACTCCAACACCTGGCCCTGCAGAAGCTCGTTGGACTTTGCTTGCGCCAGAAGGCCAAGACCGTTGCCATGAAGAACCACCTTGATCTCCATATTTTCTGCACCAACGGCATTAATATGGTTCTGAATGTTGCGCATGGCGCCACGGTACAATTTATCGTCTTCGCCGCCATTATAGTTGATGTGGTACACAACCTTCTGTTTGCCATATCGTTCATTGGCTTGGGCTTGCGTTGCCGGCACCACCAGAGTTGCAGCCAGTAGCGCCACAGCGGCGCAAAGTGATAGCAGATGTTTCATAATGTCCTCCCTCGATTGGCCCGCTTTGTGCGGGCTCCCATGAATCATACCATTCAAGGCAAGGGCGGGAACCTCGGACAACCCACTGTTTCAAGGACTTCGGCCCCCGGGAATACCCTAGGTTGCGCACTCTAGGTTGCCAGCGCCACGAGTTGGCTGGAGGTTCGGGCACCAAACTTCCTGAGAAGGTTTGCGCGATGAAATTCAACCGTTTTCGGGCTGATTCCAAGGTCGATAGCTATCTCCTTGGTCGACAATCCCTGTGCCACCAAATCCAGTATCTGATGTTCGCGCCTGGTCAGATGTACGCCGTCCGCCTTGTCGGTGGCGGGCATTGCATCAATTGGCCGGACAGGAGAAGAAATGGTCCGACGCCACAGGATGATAACCCCCGAAAACAATACGATCACCAACCCTATCCAAATGAGGGCCGGAACAGTGATGCGCTTCCCCGCCTCCAGCTCATGAAGGCGCGCCTGAAATGCGTCCGTTACCTCAATTGCCGCATGATAGGAAATCGGTGCAGACCACATATCAGTCATTCCCAGACCAGGTGCAATCGGGCTGTGACGGGCAGACAAGAGCGCAACGGTGACGCGATCCTTCAACTCTGAGGCCGTTGTCATCAGCGCTGCGAACGGCCATTCGGGATAAAGCGGTGTGCTGACCCGGTCGGGATGGGTGTAGGTGACATTTGAGTTCAAAAACACCAGTGCATCGGGGTTAATCTGGCCCTCTTGCGCCATAGCCTCTACCAGACCGCTGCGCACAATGCCGACATCAACATCGCCAGCAAGAACAGCGCTCACGATGTGATCCATTGGAAACCCAACGAAACTCAACTTCGATGTGTCTGTGAAGAGATCAACGTTAACACTGTTGCATTCACGCCATGCAAGCTGGAATCCGCCAAAAGCATTTTGGTCAATCGCCATAACGGACTTACCTGCAATATCCTGCAGCCCATTTATGTCTCTGCCCTTCCGGGCAATGATCGCGCTTCCAAATTCGCCTGAATAAGTTCCATCCGATTTCTTTTGGGATCGCGAAGCCAGAACACTCATTCTGTGCGTTCGGCTCAGCTCCACAAAATGGCCCGGATTGGTGATGACAAATTCCAACTGTCCGGTCTCGATCTGCTTGCTGGCCGAGCCCAGCGTCATCGGGACAATCTGAAACGACCACTCTGGAAGCACCGCGTTCAGATAGTCTTGCAGACTGGTCCAGTTCTGCTGCAGGTTTTCCGACCCCCTATAGGCCAGCACGCCGATGCGCACGGCAATGCGCATATCCGGGCGCATGTCTGAGCGCATGTCCGGGCGCAAGTCCGTTTGTGTAACTGCGCCTTGGTCTTGCGCATACAGAGCGCCCAGGCAGCTTAGCCACGCAAGGCAAGACATCAAAAACAGCCTGATCATGTCCCCTCCTATTCCTGAGTATAGGACGATGAAGGCAGGCCAGGCAATTAATGCCCGGAAGTGGAGCCCGGAAGCGCAACCCGACTTCCCGATATGTTTCAACGGTTGCTCGCGCAAATGAGATGGTCAGGTGTAAAAATGCACGCGTCTAGCGGTCGAGAAACTCGATCTCGACAAAGGCACATTCAAAATCATTACCGTTGATCACGTCATGCTCAACCCCCAGCGCGCGGAAATAG
>CAZOCA010000645.1:0-2637 GCA_964578105.1 uncultured Pararhizobium sp. | reverse complement strand
CGGGACGGTCGGTTCAAAGATTTTCCGGTAAGTGGCTTCGTCTCCACTTCCCAATGCTGACAACGCATTTGCAGCAGCGCCGGCAATTGGATCAAATATGCCAAGAAGGGCGTGGGAATAGCCCTGCTCATCGCCTGCAATCAGATCAGGATAATTGAAATCATCGCCGGTATACATTTTGACGCCATCAGGCAGACGGCGGCGCATTGCTATTTCTTTCTCGGCAGACAAAAGCGAGATTTTGATCCCGTCCACCTTATCGGCGTTATTGGCGATCACCTTGAGACAGGTGTCCATGGCGCGCATGTGGTCGGCATCACCCCAATAGGCTGCCAGGCTTGGATCAAACATCTCACCCAACCAATGCAGAATGGCCGGCTGCGCAAGCCCTGACAGAACTCGGTCATACACTCTTGCATAATCATCAGGCCCCTTGGCAGCCTTTGCCAAAGCGCGCGACGCCATCAAAATGACGCGGCTTCCGGTCGCTTCAACTGCCTCGCACTGCATCTCATAGGCGGCGATGACATCATCAACTGTTACATCAGGACCGGGCTGCAGATGATCGGTGCCTGCACCACAAGCGATCAGGTGTCCTCCTGGTTTTGCCAGTGCAACACTGCGCTCAATCAATTCAAGGGAGGTTGGCCAATCCAACCCCATACCACGCTGGGCCGTATCCATGGCCTCAGCCACACCAAATCCCAAGGACCAAAGGTGCTCACGAAAGGCAAGCGTTCGATCCCAATCAATGGGACAGTCGAGCCACGGATCTGCTTCAACCAATGGATCGGCAACCACATGAGCCGCAGCATAGGCAACGCGGTTCCAACCATCACTTTTTTTGGGCAAGGCGCCGGCCGTCAGGTCCACCGCACCGCCAGGAAGATTGAGTGTCGGCATGTCTATATCTCCAGTTCCGGCAAATCGATCCAGCGGCGCTCCTGCCAACTTTGACAACCTGCTTCAGCAAGCTGAACACCCTTGGCACCCTCGACCAGCGTGTAATTCCAAGGGCCATCTTCCACGACATGGCGCAAAAACTGCTCCCATTGCACCTTGAAGCCATTGTCGAACACCTGATTGTCAGGCACTTCTTCCCAATCTTCGAAAAAGTTCATCGTCTGGGGCTGATCCGGATTCCAAACAGGCTTTGGCGTGTTGACGCGGTGCTGGCTCCAGCATTTGTGCAGGCCAGCGACAGCAGAACCGTGGGTGCCGTCAATCTGGAATGTCACCAGATCATCGCGCCGCACACGGGTACACCAACTGGAATTGATTTGTGCGACGATACCGCCTTCCAACTGGAATGTGGCATAGGCCGCATCATCTGCCGTTGCCTCATATGCCTGATCATTTTCGTCCCAGCGTTCGGGAATATGGGTTGCGCCAAGGCAACTCACTGATTTCACGGGCGCAACGACATTGTCGAGCACATAGCGCCAGTGGCACAGCATATCGGAAATGATCCCGCCACCATCGGCTGCGCGGTAATTCCAGGACGGTCTTTGCGCCGGCATCCAGTCGCCTTCGAAGACCCAATATCCAAAATCCCCTATGACATTCAAAATGCGCCCAAAGAAACCGCTATCGCGCAGGCGTTTCAGCTTGGCAAGGCCCGGAAGGTCCAGCTTGTCATGAACGATCCCGTTCTTGACGCCCTTCTCCTTGGCATATTTTGCAATGGCTACCGCCTCTTCCAGACTTTCAGAAACCGGTTTTTCGCAATAGACGTCCTTGCCTGCGTCAATGGCCTTGCGCAGCAATGCCGGCCGCAATTTGGTTGAGGCTGCATCGAAAAACAGCGTGTCATCCGGATTGGCCAGCGCTGCGTCCAGATCATCGGTCCAGCGCTCAACGCCATGACGCTTTGCCAATGCCTCAATTTTTTCAGCATTGCGTCCAACGATAATGATGTCAGGGACGAGAAAAGAGCCATCTTTCAGGGCAACGCCACCCTGTTCCTTGATCGCAAGAACAGAGCGGATCAAATGCTGGTTCATACCCATGCGGCCGGTAACGCCGTGCATGATGATACCTATTCGTGTTTGTCGCATGGTGGTGATCCCTTTCAGAAGTATTTTTGATCAGTTGTTTATTTGTGTCAGCGTTGATGTGAATAGCTGGCACTTGGGTCTTTAAATGTGTGGAACAGAGCCGATTTCACGGCTCGCTCGCCTTCTCAGATCTGAGATATTGCACAACCATGTCGGAGATCATCTCGGACCTTTGCGCTAACCATGGAGCATCAATGGGGACTTTGAAAACCGAGCGCAGAGTGTGTTGGTTCGACACTGGAAAATAGCAAAGTGAGGCGATTGTGATGTATAGTTCTACCGGGTCGATATCGTCGCGAAACAGCCCGGTGCTTGCGCCTCTTTGAAGCAATTTGCCGATCCCATCGATCAATGGAGATTGAATTGCATCGGCATCACCAATCTGGCGGATAGCATCGCCGCCCAGAAGGTTCTCTGTGTTTAACATGGAGATGAACCATGGCTTTGACACAAAGTGGTTCATCGTGAAGCTCACCAGCTCGCGTATGCCTGCTTCGGGATCAAGATCGCCCAGTTGAAGGTTCAATTCACCTCGCCGGATTTGCACGTAGCTCTCTCGCAGGGCTGCCTTGTAAAGCTC
>CAZOCA010000644.1:0-2640 GCA_964578105.1 uncultured Pararhizobium sp. | reverse complement strand
GGCATTCTGCTGGTGTTGATATCCGGTGCTTTTCTGTGGGCGGGTAACCGCATTGTATCCGGTCGCCGGTCCTATGCGACCATCACCGGAAAGGGAGGGCGCGCCAAACGGTTTGATCTGCGCCGCGCCCGTTGGCCGCTTTTCATGGGCGCAATGCTGATCCTGATGGCCTCTACCGTGGTGCCGGTTATCGTCTTGATTGCCTCAAGCCTTGCCCCATCGTCTGCCAGTCTGTTTTCGAACTGGACCGCCCATTACTGGACCGGTCTTAGCAATCCATCCTTTGCGCAAGGGGTGCCTGGCATCATCCACAATGCTGATATCGTGCGGGCCCTGACTGTGACGTTGGCTCTGGGTGTTGCCGTTGCGCTGACGGGCATGACCGTCGGGCTGCTGGCATCCTACACCACGGCGCGGTTCCGCGAAGGCTGGGCATCGGCTGCAATTACACAAATCAGTTTCCTGCCGCTGCTGGTTCCAGGCATCGCCTTCGGCGCAGCATACATCGCCTATCTGGGTGCCCCTATCGGGCCACTGCCAGCACTTTATGGCACATTTGCGTTGCTGGTGATCGCCGGCACAGCTTACCTGCTGCCTTTCTCCGTGCAGACTGGCCGCGCCGTCATTCAACAAGTCGGTGGTGAGTTGGAGGAAAGTGCACGGATCACCGGCGCAGGGTTCTTTCGCAGATTGATCAGCATCACAGTGCCGCTTGCAATCCGGGGGCTCTCGGCGGGCGGCATCTTGATCTTCGTCAAGATCATCCGGGATTTGTCTCTGGTCGTGCTGCTCTTCACGCCAACCATGCCGGTGCTGTCTGTGCTGGCCTATCGCTATGCCTCAGAGGGTTTTGGACAATTTGCCAATGCCATCACAGTGGTCATCCTCGTGATCTCCATAACAGCAACACTTATTGCCAACCGGCTGCAGGCGAAATCACAGCCATGGCTGAAGGATTAGGGGGCCCAGATGCTCGAAATTCGTAATCTCACCAAATCTTTCAACACGTTTGAGGCTGTCAAGGATGTGTCCATCACAGTCCCTGATGGCGCTTTCCTCGTGCTGCTTGGGCCATCGGGCTGCGGAAAAACCACACTGCTGCGAATGCTTGCAGGACTGGAGCTTCCAACCAGCGGGCAGATCGTGTTTGACGGCCAGGTTGTGTCGGACGGAGATGAGAACTGGTCTGTTGATCCGGCCAATCGCAATTCGGGCCTGGTGTTCCAGTCCTATGCGCTATGGCCACACATGTCGGTGCGCGGCAATGTTGAGTGGCCGTTAAAGGTTGCACATATGCCCCGCTCTGAACGCGCTGCGCGGGTTGATGAGGTGTTGAAGCTTCTTGATATCCACTCTCTTGGAAATCGGTACCCCAACGAAATTTCAGGCGGGCAGCAGCAACGCGTTGCGATTGCCCGCACGATTGCGCCGAAACCCGGTGTGCTGCTTTTTGACGAACCGCTGTCGAACCTTGATGCCAAGCTGCGGGTGGAAATGCGCACCGAGTTGATGCGTCTGCACCGCGCCACAGGCGCTACCACTGTCTACGTGACCCATGATCAGATTGAGGCCATGACCATGGCGAGCCATGTTGCTGTGATCAATAATGGGCGCGTGCAGCAATTCGGAACCCCTTTTGATCTGATCGAGCAGCCGCAAACATCCTTCGTCGCGACTTTTGTCGGTACACCGCCCAACAACATAGTGCCGGTGGTCAAGAACGGGTCGGGCTACAAGGTCGGCGGGCGACACATGCCGGTGGAACCTCCCTGTGATGACTGCCTTGCCATGTATCGCGCCGAAGCCTTGCGTCTGGTTGATGATGAGACCCAACACAGTCTGGCAATGGAACTGGTCGAGGTCAGCGCGATTGCAGGGCGCATTATGGTGACGGGCCTGGCCAAAGATCTGCGCCTGACGGCTGTGGTGGAAAATGCCCAAAGTGCCCCTATCGGCTCTACGGTTCATTTTGAGTTGCCTGAGACACCACAATGCTGGTTCTCCACTGACGGCGAGAGGATCGGTTAATGCGCATTCTTCTGGTTCGACACGGACAATCTGAATGGAACGCCGAGCACAGGCTGCAGGGCCAGGCCGATATAGCCCTGTCCGAACAGGGCCGGGCACAGGCCGACGCCCTTCGCAAAGTGATTGAAGAGATCAACCCCTGCCGGGCAATCACATCGGATCTGGCACGGGTGCAGGAGACGGCCCACCGGGTTGGTGCGCGCCAAGCACAACCTGACAAGGAACTTCGCGAGATTGATGTGGGCGAATGGACCGGCCGCAGAATTCCCGACATTATCGCCGAGAATGAAGACCGCTATCTGGCCTGGCGGGCCGGGACCACCACCCCGCCAGGCGGAGAGCTTTGGGAGGATTTTGCTGATCGCGTGACGAAGGTCATCCATCGCGAGGCTAAAACCCCCTGCCAGAACCTCCTCGTGGCCTGTCATGGCGGCGTGATCAGGGCCATCCTGCAGCGTTTTCTCGATCTGCAACCGGCCAGCATCATCCCTGTTGCCCCTGCCAGTCTCACGGCGATGCGGCTGGCAAATGGCCGCGGCAAACCAGCCCGGTTGGAGCTGTTCAACTACCTTCCCGACCGGCTTGACTTTGAGGCTCCGGATTGATCAGGGA
>CAZOCA010000643.1:0-2640 GCA_964578105.1 uncultured Pararhizobium sp. | reverse complement strand
GTGCCTCACCGCCGCATGGGGCGGGAAGCGGCGCGGCTGATCATACAAATGGCAAGGAACCGGGCACCGGTTGAAAGCATCCGCATTGACACAAATATTGTCGAACGGTCATCACTAAGCGATATTTCCTGAAGCGCCGGACTTGGTTTCTGGCAATTCCAAAACTATACCCTACGTTCTGTCCTAACCCACATCAAAATCCTGGAGGAAAATTTTCATGAAAACTGCAAAAGACTACCTCGACGCTGCCAACACCGTTCCACGCGTCAGTGCTGAAGAAGGCATCGCAATTCACAAGGCCGGAGATACGGTTTTCGTTGATGTACGCGATTCTTCAGAAATTGAAGCCAGCGGAACCATTGAGGGCGCACTGCGCATTTCGCGCGGATTTATTGAATTTGCTGCCGACCCTGCAACACCGTACCACAATAAAGCTCTGCAAAAAGATGCCAAGATCGCGCTTGTCTGCGGCGCTGGTGGTCAGGCAGCTCTCACCGGCAAAACCATGCAGGATATGGGATATACAGCGGTCGTGAATGTCGGCGGCATCGGTGACTGGAAAGACGCTGACGGCCCAATGGAAAGCTGATCGGTTTCCCGCTGGCTTGGGTAAAATATCGGGCCAGCAGCTAGCGCAAAAGAAAAGCGGGGCGTTGATTATCTCAACGCACCCGCTTTTGAATGTTCTGATCTATCGGCTGAGTGCCGACGGCGATACGGCGCAAATGGTTCAGTCAAACTGGTTTACCATCCGAACTGAAAAGTCGCGCCTGTTTCGCCATTGCCGTTCTGTGCAACATGGCCATCGGTGTTTTCACCGAACTGAAACAAGCCGTGGGCATTGTTGTCGCCATTCTGCTGAACTGTTCCATTGTGGCCGTCACCTTCCTGATGAACAATGCCGAGATTTCCGCTGCCATTCTGGCCAAGACCAGCAGTATTGCCATTTCCGTTCTGGCCAATATGGCCGCCATTCTTGATACCATTGACAATGCCGAAGATCGTCAGGCCGGCACGCATGGCCTTTTCCTGTTCTGCATCCTGCGGTGTCAGAGATACGGAGATTGAACCACCGGCGATGGATGGGGTTGCGGTCAGAGCAGCAGCTGTTGCAATTGTCAGGGCTGCAAGTGTGGTTTTCAGTGTTGCGCGGGTCATGGGTCTGTTTCCTCTTTGCATCTTGTTTGATCTGTTTCAAAACCGCTTCATTGCGTTTCGATAAAGACAACATGCCCTGCCGCGCATGAACCATTTTGGAACCCGCCATTCATATTGCATTCAGGGATTTTCGCGGGGCGATATCTCGCAGCATTGAAAGGTCTGCCAGCGTGGTCCGACACCCGGTCAGGTAGCCCCCGGCGCCAATTCCTGCGTGTCGGAAGCCTAGCTGCCTGAGATATTGCCATGCGGCAAAAGGATACCAAACAAAGCGCCGGTTGGATCTTCCAGCAGTGCGCAGTGGCCCACATGTTCAAGGCTTGTTGCCGGCATGACGACATGCCCTCCAAGAGACTTGGCCAGTGTCACCGTTGCATCAACATCACTGACCGCAATATAGGGCACCCATTGTGCATACGCGGTCTTGCCTGCCTGAAAACGCATCGCACCGGCAACAGGAGCACCATCTTTTGCCGCATAGCTTACATAATCTCCCAACGCCCCGACATGTGTGGTTTTGCATGTCCAGTCAAACAGCATCGAATAGAAAACAGCAGCTTCATCCGGCCGCTCAGTCAGAAGTTCCTCCCAAATAAAAACGCCGCTCGGCGGGGGATAATCATGACTGGCGACATATGGGCAGATCATGGCACCCTGCGCATCACAAATGACAGAACTCCGGCCAACACCGGGGACATCAAATGGCGGCTTTTGAACGGAAGCGTAGTGTGCTTTGGCCTTATCTGTGGTCGCATTCACATCAGCAACCGAGACAAAGGCAAGCCAGCGAGACGTCTCGCCAGCGCCAATTTCTACAAAACCGCCATGCGCCTGGCCATCGGCCATGATGAGAGGATAGTCAACTTCCCCGGATTTCCAGACAAAATCCGTTGCGTGCTCCACTTCGTAAGCCCAGCCCAGCAATTCTCCATAGAACTTCCGGGCTTTTGCCACATCGTGTGTCAGAAGGTCGTGCCATACGACGTGACCTGAATTTGTATTGGCTGTCATCATGACCTCCATCAAAAGACGCGTATGGGCATCATATGATCCAAAACCGGATCATTTTTGATCTTGATCAAGACAAGCAACAGGATCCTGTTGCGAACCGTAACACCGATAAATTTTAGGCAGCACCATGAACACATGCCTTTGCGCAAGATGCGGCACCAAATCCTTCTGCGCTTGAACAGATTTCGAAGTCGGGGAAACTGCTGGCGCTCGGCAATGAGCGCAAAGACGAAGCCCTCTATCCCAATTCCTCAATCAAAAAGAGGCCCCTTTGACAGGAACCTTTAAGTGGAATTTTGGAGGTCATAAGTCTCATCGCTTGCGCGCACCAAGGAGCCAAATCACCGCAGATTTCTGCGGACGGCGGCCTCCGAGACATCCGGCACGGACCAGAACCCCAATCACGCCGATGCCACCATGTCCGAAGCCGCAGCCGCCCTAGCGGCCGCTGAAGCCCCTCGGGATTTAGCC
>CAZOCA010000642.1:0-2651 GCA_964578105.1 uncultured Pararhizobium sp. | reverse complement strand
ACACAGGGTTCGCCGTGCCACCGGTCGCCAAACCAAGTGTGCAAGTCGGATGCGATAAAACCTGTTTTATGAGCTTATCAGCGACCGCCTCAGCAGCCTGTTGTGCGGTGTCAAAAATCAGGACTTTCAAGGTACGGCCTTTGTTTCACCCAGGATTGAGTTGGGACAGTATCACTTTTGTACCCAGGCTGAATCCGCAAAAATGATGCGGAAACCATCGCCCAGGTGCAATCACTATCCTGCGGACTTCAAAAATCGGTCATCAGCAATTTCAGCCGCAACGCGATTGAGCGTTTGGAGCTTTTTCGCTGCATCGTTTTCCTGCTCTGTTTCGGCAAGCTGCTCTACATAGCTCTTGAAGTTCATATACGCATCCTCGGCACTCTGGCTGAGCAGGGGTTGATCATCATAAGTCTCTACGAACCTGTCTGCAGCAATACTGAGCAGGTAATAGGCCGCCGCCTGGTCTGACTGGGCTTTGATGCATTCGCGTGCTGCCCGGCCACATTCCGAATAGGCTCGCACGCCTTTGCCATTGTCTTCAATAATCTTCAAAAGCTCAGTCATACGCATAGAATCATTCCTTTTTACTCAAACCGGAAATCTCGGTGGCGCCGCCATTGGCGCTGGACCATGCCAGGGGATCATCCAGAAAACTTTCAACTTGCTTTAGAGTTTCCGGATCAAAGTAGTTTTGTGTTTTGCAGACATTCAGAACGTCACGCCAAGTGGCAAGGTAGTGAAGGTTCAGACCGATCTTTTCCAAGTTTTCCCGGGCTTCAGGAAAAATGTCGTAGTAGAACACCACCACAGTATCGGATATTTCTCCGCCAGCATGTCTGATGGCTTCGCAGAACTTGATCTTGCTGCCGCCATCCGTTGTCAGATCCTCAACCAGCAGGACACGCTTACCTTCAATCGAGTTGCCTTCGATTTGCGCATCACGGCCAAAACCTTTTGGCTTCTTGCGGACGTAATGCATCGGCAGGTTCAGCTTTTCGGCCAGCCATGCGGCAAAGGGGATGCCAGCAGTTTCGCCGCCCGTCACACTGTCAATTTGTTCAAACCCGATATCCCGCATCACCAATCCTGCCGTAAAATCCATCAGCGTATTGCGGATGCGGGGATAGGAGATGAGTTTCCGGCAATCAATATAGACGGGGCTTGCAAGACCGGATGTGAACATGAACGGTTTGTCTGTCCGGAAATGGACAGCGTCGATCTCCAACAACATTTTGGCGGTCATTTCGGCCATCAGTTTGCGGTCAGGGAAAGTGCTGGTGCTCATGGTGCTATCCTTTGGAAGATCAAATCAGGTCAAATCTCCCCACCGTTAATAGTTTCGTGGCTCCAAAACAATGGAAAGCCCGGATCAAATACAGTTATGTGGTCGTTTTGAACCGGAATCTGCTTTGGAAAGGCAATTGGCTCGTCCTTTTTTGTGAATTTCAGCTTTTTCTCATTTGGCTTCAGGCCGTAAAAGGCAGGACCGCTCAATGACGTGAAAGCTTCCATCTGGCCCAGCGCACCATCGTCCTCAAACACATGAGCCAGACAGTTCAGCGTGTTGATGGAGGTGTAAATGCCTGCACATCCGCAGGCCGTTTCCTTTGCGCCATCAAAATGTGGAGCCGAATCGGTACCCAGAAAGAATTTGGGATTGCCGGATGTGGCAGCCGCACGCAGTGCCAGTCGATGGCTTTCGCGTTTCGCAACAGGCAGGCAGTAATAATGTGGTCTTATGCCGCCAGCCAGATAGGCATTTCGGTTGATGATCAAATGATGCGTGGTGATCGTCGCCGCAATGTTGTCCCCTCCGGCAGACACGTAGTCTATACCATCAGATGTGGTGACATGCTCCATGACCACACGCAGTTCCGGAATGCGTTTGCGGATTGGATCCAGCACGCGCTCGATGAATACGGCTTCGCGGTCAAAGATGTCGATATCCGCATCAGTTACCTCGCCATGGACAAGCAGCGGCAGATTGATTTTTGCCATATGCTCCAGAATGGGCATGACATTTTCAAAGCTGCTAACGCCGCTTTCGGAATTCGTGGTCGCACCCGCTGGATATAATTTTACGGCCGTTATCAAGCCAGAATCAGCCCCAGCCTGCAGGTCATCAATCTCGGTCTGTTCAGTCAGGTACAGTGTCATCAATGGTGCAAATTCGTCGCCAGAAGGCAGGGCGGCCTCGATCCGCGCCTTGTAGGCCTGCGCCTGGCTGGTTGTAACAACCGGCGGAACCAGATTTGGCATAATGATGGCACGCGCCGACCATGCGCTTGAATGGCCGATAACAGCCTTGAGCATATCGCCATCACGCAAATGCAAATGCCAGTCATCCGGTTGCCGAATGATAAATTGTGAAGATGTCACTGAACCACCTCTGTCAGATAATTGAAGATGATATCCGTACCGGCAACAAGGTCTGGAATGTCCATGGCCTCATCCGGATTGTGGGATCCATTTCTGTTGCGTACAAAAACCATTGCCGAAGGAATGCCGGCATTGGCGAAAACGGCGGCGTCATGCCCGCCACCCGACGGCATTGTAAAAGGCTCTTGTCTTATATGCGCCATAGACGCGGACAGGCCTTCCACCATCTGCTTATCGCAAAGTGCCGGTGCGGTGTGAAGCTCTTTATC
>CAZOCA010000641.1:0-2658 GCA_964578105.1 uncultured Pararhizobium sp. | reverse complement strand
CCTGGTGGTGCTCCAAGTGGCAGTCAAGGCGGGGAAGCGGCACCAGATGCCTCAAAGGCAACCGGTGCAGAAGCTCCTAAAGCAGCCCAATCAGAAGCCGGCGACACATCGTCCGATGAGAAAAGTGGCGGATAGCTCATGAACATCATCAAATATGCCATTGAACGCCCGATTGCAGTTATCGCAGCGGTGCTGATGGCTGTGCTGTTTGGTCTGGTGGCATTAAGCACCATTCCCATCCAGCTTGCACCGGATGTGCGCAAGCCCATTATCATCATCGGCACTGACTGGGGTGGTGCTGCACCTGCAGAAGTAGAGCGGGAGATTGTCAATCCGCAGGAAGACGTTTTGCGTGGTCTTGACGGGCTGGAGACCATGCTGTCCCGGTCCCAGACAGGGCGCGCCGAAGTCACGCTGGAATTTGCCATCGGCACCAATATGGACCGCGCCTTGTTGCTGGTCTCAAACCGGTTGGACCGGGTGGATTCCTATCCCGATGAAGCCGGCCAGCCAACACTCAATACATCTGGCGCGGAAGACAGTCCCATTGCCTGGTTCATTCTGACCCGGGCAGAGGGCAATACGCGCGAAATCGCTGAGTATGGCGACTTCATTGAAGATGTCGTGAAAGAGCAATTGGAACGTGTCGAAGGCGTTGCCAATGTCAATGTCTTTGGTGGCGTCTCCCGCGAGTTGCAAGTTGTCATCAATCCGGAACGGCTGGCCCGCTTTCGCCTGACTATCCCGCAGGTCATTGCAAAAATGCGGTCGGAAAACATCTCGGTTTCCGCCGGCGATGTGGAAGAAGGCAAGCGCCGCTACATTGTGCGCGCGCAAGGTGAGTTGAACACGCTGGAATCCGTCAATGCGGTGGTTCTGCGCAGCGAAACAGATCTAGGCACAGAACGTCTGGGCCGCGTGCTGGTCAGTGACGTTGCCACCGTCAGGTTCGACTATAAAGAGCCCGGCGCACGCATTCGCTACAAGGGCCAGCCTGCCATTGCCATCAACGCAGTCCGGGATGCCGGGGCGAATGTCATTGAAACCATGGAAGGCGTGCGGCAAACGCTGCTGTCGCTTGAGGAACGTGACATTGAGCCTGCAGGCCTCAAACTCAATCAGGTCTATGATGAAACACTTTATATCAACAGCGCCATCGATCTGGTGACCCAGAACATCTGGGTGGGTGGCATTCTGGCAGCCTTCATTCTGATGCTGTTTTTGCGCTCACCACGCGCAACTTTGGTCATTTCTCTGGCCATTCCAGTGTCGGTTGTCGCCTCCTTTGTGGCGATGGCCGCCATGGGCCGAACGCTGAACGTCATCTCGCTGGCTGGCATTGCCTTTGCTGTCGGCATGGTGGTGGATGCGGCAATTGTGGTGTTGGAAAACATTTTTCGGTTCCGGCAGATGGGCTATTCATCCCGGCAGGCAGCCTATGAGGGCGCACGCCAGGTTTGGGGGGCCATTCTGGTGTCAGCCCTGACCACCGTTATGGTGTTCATTCCCATTCTTGTCATGGAGCTGGAAGCGGGGCAATTGTTCCGCGACATTGCGGTCGCGATATCGATGTCTGTGGTGTTGTCACTGATTGTGGCGGTGACTGTCATACCGGCTTTGTCCAGTCGCCTTCTGGGTAGCAAAGGCAAGCTGGAGCCAATCCGCCTGCCAATCATTGACCATCTGGCGGGGTTCTTCTCCAGAGGGATCATGGCCTATGTGAAAGTCACAATTGCCAACCGTATTCTTGGCCTTGTCATGGTGGCCCTGATCGGTGGCAGCGCTATTTCTGCGGCCTGGTATTATCTGCCAGAGCTGGAATATCTGCCCGAGGGTAACCGCAATTTGATCTTTGGAATTGTCATTCCACCACCCGGTTACAATCTGGAAACCACGACCAGTATCGCAAAGCGCATTGAAGATGTTGCAGAACCGATATGGAACAAGGATGTGGATGATCTTGAAGGACCGCCGGCGATTGAAAGCTTCTTTTTCGTAGCAACACCCAGCAATTCCTTTGTCGGGGCCGATGCAAAAGACGGAACGCGCGTTGGTGAACTGATCCCGGTTCTGTCACGACCCATCTTCTCCGAGCCCGGCACATTCGGCTTCATCACCCAGCCGTCCCTGTTTGGTCGCGGAATTGGTGGCGGGCGTGCCATCGAACTGAACGTCTCCGGGCCTGATCTGGAAGATATTCTGGGCGTTGCACAGCAGGCCGCCGGCATCATTGCCGGCCGATTACCGCGCTCTGAGGGTCACCAATTCCGCCCCATACCAGGGCTGGAATTGGGCGCACCGGAAGTTCGGCTGACGCCGGACCGCCTGAGACTGGCAGATGCTGGTGTGGGCGCTGCCAATCTGGCAACCACTGTGGATGCCTATAATGACGGTGTACGCATTGCCGAAATTACAGTCGGCGGGCAACGAATTGACCTGACCCTGAAGGGCGATGACAGCAATTCTGCCGTTCAGCGAACACAGGATATCGGTGCTTTTCCGGTTGTGACACAATCCGGGCAGATTGTGCCGGTGGAGGCGCTTGCCAGCGTCACAGTGACGGCAGGACCAACCGAAATCCGGCATCGTGAACGGCTCAGAACGGTCACGCTGGAGGTGCGGCCTTCCAATGAACTGCCGCTGGAAACAGCATTGAAA
>CAZOCA010000640.1:0-2664 GCA_964578105.1 uncultured Pararhizobium sp. | reverse complement strand
GTTTTGATAAAGGTTGATTTACCGGCACCATTATCGCCCAGAAGGCAATGGCACTCACCGGGATTGACCTCAAGGGTCACTCCGGCCAGCGCGATCACACTGCCAAAGTGCTTTTCGATGTTGTTCATTCGAATGATTGGATCAGCCATCTTATCGCTCCCCTGTAATCATGCGACGAATATAGGTGTTCAAAATCACCGCCATCAAGAGAATGACTCCGAGGAACACCCGGAACAGCGAACTTTCAACACCGGCAAAGAACAGTCCCTGCTGGACCACGCCAAAGATCAGCGCCCCGAGAGCTGCACCAATAACCGAGCCGTACCCACCGGTGAGCAATGCGCCACCGATCACCACAGCAATAATCGCCTCAAACTCTTTCAGCAAACCGCGATCCGCACCAGCCGAGCCAAATTCCATGACCTGACAAGTTGCAAACACAGTGGCACAGAAGGCCGTGAACATGAACATCAGGATTTTCACCCTGTTGACAGGAACACCGACATAACGCGCTGCCTGAGCATCGCCACCTGAAGCGAAAATCCAGTTACCAAAGCGGGTACGGGTCAGAAGGAAATGCCCGAAAGCGACCAGAACAAGCGCCCAGATGATCAACATCGGGATGCCATCAACAACCGGCTGCCCTGCACGATTTCCACGTTCGAAAACAGCAATGAGGCCAGCTTCCCCCATCCACTGGAAAATTGGTCCGCCAATTTTTCCACCGAATAGCGGTGCAAGCCAATCACCTTCTGCCACATCGCGAATACCGCCAATAATGGTTTTGCGCTCAACAGTCTGAGGAAGAAAGATGGTGAAGCCACGCAGGATGAACAGAAACGCCAGCGTGACAATAAAACTTGGCAGACCGGTCCGTACTACGATGTACCCATTCAGTCCGCCAATTGCGATACACAGCACAAAGGTTACCAGAATTGCCATCCAGACCGGCCAACCCAGTGTAACACTGAATATGGCAATCATCATGCCGGCAAAGCCGATCATGGAACCGACACTGAGATCGAACTCACCGGCAATCATCAACAGACATGCGCCAACGGCGATAATCATGAATTGCGCGGATACGATTGACCAGTTCAACACGCCTTGACTGTTGAACATTCCGCTGTCGTGAGCGAAGAGGATAAAGAACGTAAAGACGGCAATTGCTCCAACAATTCCGCCTAATTCGGGCCGGATAAGCGATTTTCGGAAACCTGAGATTTCCTTAATACGCTCGTCACCTTGCGCAGCGTCTGACATTTTCTGTGTCCCTAATATGAATATGGGCCAAGACCCATGAGCCCGACCCTAATTGGAATCTGAACGGAAAAAACTGCGGCACTCCCAAATTCTGGGAGCGCCGCCGAAGAAAGGGATTCTAGCGGTATTCGCCAGCCCACTTTTCAACTTGTGCCAAAGCATCTTTTGTGACGAAGCCGGGACCGGAGTTGATGTTGTTGCCTGGCAACACACCGTAGCGGTCATAGTTTGTGAGGATCACAACCGGCAGATAGGCCTGCAGGAATGGCTGCTGATCAATGCCCCACTGGATGATGCCGTCTTTGATGCCTTTTACGATCTCTGTTCCAAGATCGAATGTACCAAAGTAGATATCACCGGCCAGACCCATTTCCTGCAGTGCAAGAATGGTTGGGTCAGCAGATGTTGGTCCAAGTGTCAGAACCGCATCTGTGTCAGGATTGGCTGTCAGATAGGCTTGAACACGATTTTTGATTTCAGAGGGATCCTGTCCGCTATCGATCATCTGACTGCCAAGATCAACACCCAAACCATCAGCGAAGCCGCGGCAACGTTCTGCCACAACAGTGTTGGAAATCACGTGGTTCACACAAACGAATGAGCCAATTCCGTCGCCCTTGGCGCGGATACCAGCTGCAAGGCCCGCATCATATTCAGGCTGGCCGACAAACATCAAAGCACCAACTTCGCGTGTCTGTTCAGGTGTCCCTGAGTTCATGATGATAACGTTGATACCCTGATCAACAGCTGCTCTGATCGGGCCACTGAGCACGTCAAAATCAGCCAGCGTTGTGATGATGCCATCAGGACCAGATGCCGCGGCCTGCTCCAAGATGCGGGCCATATCGGCCAAATCACCAGTTGGTGGATTGCGGTATTCAACTTCCACGCCCATCTGCTCACCGGCAAGTGCGATGCCGTTTTTGATGGTGTTCCACCAGCTATCGGAATCCGGTGCATGGCTGACCAGAATATATTTTTCGCCTTCCGCCTGGGCGGTGGTTGCGAATCCTGTCACTGCAACAGCGGCTCCAAGAACGGCGCCCATCAGGTGTTTTGTAATTTTTTTCACTTTGGTTCCTCCCAAAAAATTCAAACAGATCTTACCGGGTCAGATAAGCATCTCCCGCCATTAGGTAATCATGGAATTTTGATTTTTGCAACCGGTTGCAAAAAAAATGTTTGGACATTCCTGCTTTCCACTGAAAACATTGGTCTTATTAGCGTGCAACCGCAAACAGCCAGAATGAGAGACGCAGCATAAAATGGTCGTAACCCTGAAAGATGTGGCTGAGCGCGCAGGCGTCTCCCGCTCTGCAGTCTCGCGGGCCTATACAGAAGGGGCAAGTGTCTCTGAAAAGACACGCAAAAAGGTAGAAAAAGCTTCGCGTGAATTGGGGT
>CAZOCA010000639.1:0-2684 GCA_964578105.1 uncultured Pararhizobium sp. | reverse complement strand
TGGTTGACCCTTCCTCGACATCTGGACAGCGCCCAGTTGCTTGCAAAAGCCATAGAAACGCAAAAACTAGCCTTTGTGCCGGGAAAGGCGTTCTTTGCAGATGGGTCCGGCACAAATACGCTGCGCCTAAATTTCACACGGACCGGTGAGACGGTTATTAATGAGGGGATCAAGCGACTTGGCCTGGTGTTAAGAGAGGCCGTTTGACGCATTACATCTTTTCCTATGGCTCAAATCTGTTGCTCGCGCGCCTGAAAGCGCGGGTGCCGTCTGCCCGCTTTGTAACCAAGGGGACTCTGCCCTGTCATGAACTGCGTTGGCACAAACTGAGCAAAGACAAATCAGGCAAATGCGACGCATTCCACACAGGCAATCCTGCGGATCATTTGTGGGGCGGCATATTTGAAATAGCCGCAAGGGAAAAGCATCTACTGGATATCGCAGAAGGTTTGGGCACCGGCTATGATGAGAAGCACATGGATATCCAATGCGTGGCCTCAAACGGTCAGGCAGATCTTGTGCGGGCTAGTCTATATACCGCACTGACAACTGATCCTTCTGCCATTCCCTACAGTTGGTACAAAGCGTTTGTCATTGCGGGCGCGCATGATTGCGGCCTTCCCCAAGATCATATTGAACAATTGCTGGCAATGCCATCTTCGCAAGATCCGGACGAACAGCGCGAAGCCCTCAACCGCTCTCTGCTCCCAGACAGATTTAGAGACTTCGAATTCAGCTCTTAAATTTCAGCGCGTTCGACCCATTTCTGTAATTCTGGCGCATCGTAGCTTGCAAACGCTTTCAGAATTTCATCCGCATCATCGCTGAAAATTGCCATATCCCGGTGTCCCTTGCGGACAAAGCCTTCTTCCGACTGATGATCCAGAAACGCACAGAGCGGATTGTAAAAGCCAGAAACATTCATGAAAGCCAAAGGCTTATCGTGATGACCCAATTGCGCCCATGTCCAGATTTCAAAGATTTCTTCCAGCGTGCCGACTCCGCCGGGCAAGGCGATGAACCCGTCTGACAAATCCGCCATCAAAGCCTTGCGCTCATGCATCGAGGAGACTTCGTGCAGTTCTGACAGACCTTTGTGGGCGATCTCCTTCTCCACCAAAGCCCGCGGCATGACGCCGATGACATGGCCGCCAGCCTTCAGCGCAGCATCAGCGACCGCGCCCATCAGACCAACTTCAGCGCCGCCGTAAACCAGCTTGTACCCATGCGCTGCGATGATCTTGCCAAGGGCAATTGCCGCTCCCAGATAGGCTGGATCATTACCGGGGTTTGATCCACAAAACACGCAAATACTTTTCAATTTGTCAGAACTCATTTCGCCAAAGCCTCCATGACTCTCGCCCATGAGCGAATGCCCTTGTGGAAACTGGTCAGATTGTATTTTTCATTCGGGCTGTGAATGCTGTCATCATCCAGACCAAACCCGATCAGCAGGGTGTCCATACCCAATACGCGTTGAAACTCGCCAACTATGGGTATCGAACCACCCATGCCCATCAGGACAGCCTGTTTCTGCCACTCATCCGTCAAGGCCTGCTGGGCCTTTACGATTTCAGGCATATCAAGCGGCAGGCTGAAGGCGCGATCATTGCCGTAGCCGATAAACTCGACCGTGCAATCCTCCGGCAACTTCTCCTGCACATAGGCGCGAAAAGCTGCCTGAATGGCCTTTGGATCCTGCTCACCGACAAGGCGGAAGGAAACTTTGGCAGACGCCTTTGATGCGATTACGGTTTTGGCACCGGCACCGGTATAGCCGCCAATGATGCCGTTGACATCGCATGTGGGCCGCGACCAAAGCTGCTGTAGCGCCGAATAGGCGGTTTCGCCAGCAGGCTTTGAAAGACCGACGGCCCCCAAAAAGGCATCAGCATCAAAATTGAGGGCATTCCAGCTTTCGGCAATGTCGGGGGCTAGTTCCGAAACGCCGTCATAGAAGTCCGGCAATGTGATGCGGCCATCATCGTCATGAAGATCGGCCAGAATTTTTGACAGAACCCGAATAGGATTTTGGGCAGCGCCACCATATAGGCCGGAATGCAAATCGCGACTGGCAGCGGTGACAATCAACTCCTCATAGACCATGCCCCTCAGCATCGTATCAATGGCCGGGGTTTGCGCGTCGTACATGTTGGTGTCGCAAACCAGCGCCATGTCGGCTCTTAACTCGTCAGCATTTGCCTTCAAAAACGCATCCAGGCTCGGGCTGCCGGATTCCTCTTCCCCTTCAAACAACATCGTGACGCGCAGCGGCAATGTGCCGTGTTCGGCCAGATAGGCGCGACAGGCTTCCACGAAGGTCAGCAATTGCCCCTTATCGTCGGCAGCCCCACGGGCAAAGACCTGCTGTTTGCCATTAACCTCGCGAAATTCCGGCTCAAATGGAGCCGTATTCCAAAGATCAACCGGATCAACCGGCTGCACATCATAATGGCCATAGAACAGCACATGCGGTGCTTGATCACCTGCATCATGATTGTGCGCGATGACCATGGGATGACCCGGCGTATCACGGCGGGATGCGTCAAACCCAATATCCGTCAACTGTGTCACCAGCCAGTCAGCGGCTTTAATGCAATCCTGCGCATAGGCCGGATCGGTTGAGATAGAAGGGATGCGCAACAGATCGAACCAACGCTCTATGCTTTTGTCTAAATCAGCAT
>CAZOCA010000638.1:2061-2684 GCA_964578105.1 uncultured Pararhizobium sp. | reverse complement strand
ATCCTCAGCGGCTGGCACTTGCGCAACTCACATCTGCCTGCTCGCGTCTCCGAACCACACTCGGAAACTGCCTACATGACAGACCGCGCCATTGAGTTCATCGCTGATACTGGTGATCAGCCCTGGTGCCTGCACCTGTCTTACATCAAACCGCATTGGCCCTATATTGCGCCTGCCCCCTATCATGACATGTATGATCGCAACCAGTTTTTGCCGGTGCATCGCTCTCAGAAAGAGCGCGAAACCAGCCACCCGGTGATTCAGGCCTTCTATGAAGAGGCGGTTTCAAAAACTTTCTCGGATCGTGAAGCCCGCGAGCGTGTCATTACTGGGTATATGGGCCTTGTGAAGCAGATTGATGACCATTTGGGCCGACTTTTTGCTCATCTGGAAGAAACCGGACGCATGGATGACACCATGATTGTTTTCACATCAGACCATGGCGATTATCTTGGCGATCACTGGATGGGCGAAAAAGAGCTGTTCCACGAAGCCAGTGTCCGTGTTCCTCTTATCATCTACGATCCAAGCGAAGCGGCAGACAGCACCCGCGGACAAGTTGAAACCCGACTTGTAGCAGCCATCGACCTGCTGCCGACATTCATCGAAACACTGGATATGGA
>CAZOCA010000638.1:0-2051 GCA_964578105.1 uncultured Pararhizobium sp. | reverse complement strand
GGATATGGAGCCACCCTATCACCGGCTCGAGGGGCGCTCCCTGACCCCCCTGCTCCAGGGCAAGGCACCTGATGACTGGCGCGAAGCCGCTTTCAGTGAAATTGACTATGCATTCTACAATGTTCGCGAAGCTCTCGACATCCCAGCAAGCAAGGCCCGGGCTTACATGATCCGCACCGAGCGTTGGAAATACGTCTATTTCAAAGGTTTCCAGCCGCAATTATTCGATCTTGAAAACGATCCCGATGAATTTGATGATTTGGGAACCTGTGCCGACCATCAGGACATTCGTGCCGACATGCAGGATTTGTTGTTGGACCGTTTGACCGACCGCAAAAACCGGGTCACTCAGACCGATGAAGCCGTGTTGAAAATCAGAGCCGGCGAAGGATCTTCCGGAATTATGATCGGCGTCTGGTAGCAGATTACAAACTTCTTGCAAAACCTTACCACCACGGCAACACTGATCAGGTAATCGGTGCTGCCGACATGGGAGAGAATGTGAGCGAAGCGCAACTGAATATAGGCGTTCTTGGCTGTGGCCAGATAGCTCAGTCCGCCCATTTTGAAAGCTGCACCAAGGCAAAAAACGCGCGCCTTTATGCCATTTGCGATGTCGCCGACGACCTGCGCGAACGCATGGCATGGATACACAATCCCGACCAAACCTATGCCAATTATGACGCCATGCTGGCGGACCCGGCATTGGATGCCGTAATCATAGCCACATCCGATGCATTTCATGTGGACGCCTCAATCCTTGCGCTACAGGCAGGCAAGCATGTTCTGTGCGAAAAACCGGTCGCCACGGGTCTGGAAGAGACAGAGCGTCTGGCAGCCGCAGTGCGTGACAGCGGCAAAATCTTCCAGATTGGGCATATGAAACGTTATGATGCGGGGTTGCAGGCGGCTCACGAATTCATAACAGATGAGATGGGCAGCATGGTTGCCCTGAAAGCCTGGTATTGCGACAGCACCCATCGCTACCCCATGACAGATGCAGTTCAGCCCCTCATCATTGCATCCGATCAGGCTCGTAAGCCGGATCACAATCCCAAGGCTGACCTGGAACGTTACTATATGTTGGCTCATGGCAGCCATCTTGTTGATACTGCACGCTATTTTGGCGGCGAGATAATCTCGGTCAACGCACGTATTTCAGACAAAAAAGGCATGTATTGCTGGTTCATAGATGTTGAATTCGCAAACGGCACCTTGGGTCATCTTGATCTGACCGTGGCCGTGCGTATGGACTGGCATGAGGGCTTTCAGATTTACGGTGAAAACGGGTCGGTCATCGGCAAGACATTCAATCCTTGGTATTACAAAAGTTCCGAAGTCGACATTTTCAGAGAACGGGATGGTGCCGCTACTCGCATCCTTGGCGCTGACGGGCATTTCTACCGCCGCCAGGTCGAAGGCTTTGCAGAGACCATTTTGAACAACACCCCAATGACCGGGGCTGATATTGACGACGGTCTTGCCAGCGTGCGCGCAATGCTGGCGATTAGAGATTCTGTTCGCACCGGAAAGCCGGTGCTACTTTCCAGTGTAAAGGGGACACTCTGATGCAGCTTGGTATATTTGCCAAAACCTTTCCGGCGGACAATCCATTGCAGGCGGTCAATGCCGTACAGAAGGCAGGTTTCGTCTGCACCCAATACAATATGAGTTGTTCTGGATTAGCGTCCATGCCGGATGAGATCGGTGACGCAACGGCCAATGCAGTCCGGGCTGCCAGCGAAGAGACTAACATCCCGATTGTTGCCGTCTCTGCGACATTTAATATGATTCACCCAGATGTAAGTGTTCGGACGGAAGGGCTCCGCAAGTTGGAAGTCATTGCAGCTAATGCAAAGGCAATGGGAACCGAACTGTTGACGCTTTGTACAGGCACCCGCAATCCCGATGACCAATGGCAAGGCCACCCTGATAATGACAGCATGCGGGCTTGGAGTGATCTGTTGCTTGCAATGGAAAGCGCAATCAAAATAGCGGAGACCCACGATGTCCATCTCGGTATTGAACCGGAATTGGACAATGTGGTGAAT
>CAZOCA010000637.1:0-2691 GCA_964578105.1 uncultured Pararhizobium sp. | reverse complement strand
TTCAGATAAAGCACGAGAGCTGCGCAGGACAACGCGATCGGCACGAAGAAGCGCACACCAAACAGGCCCACGGCCATGGCGATGATGCTGAACCCGTCAGCCAGTTCCAATATGCCTGCCGTCAGGCGGAAGGTGCCGCTGGTGACGTCGGACCCAACCAACCCGAGCATGAGACCGACGACGACCATCGCAAGTCCACGCATAACGCCATGTTGCGCCAGAGAAGCGGCTGCTACCAACCCCATGATCATCAGCGCGAAATATTCTGATGCGCCAAAACTGAGTGCCAGTCGCGCGGCCAAGGGCGCAATGGTGAACAGCAGCAGAATCGCAAACATGCTGCCGATGAAAGAGGCCATTGTGGTGAGGAAGATTGCAGGCCCTGCCCTGTTGGCCTGTGTCATTGGATACCCATCCAGGCAAATGACTGCGGAGGATGGTGTTCCCGGCAAATTCAGCAATATGGATGAGATTGAACCGCCATATTGCGCGCCGTAGTAAATGCCCGCCAACATGATCAATCCAACATCCGGCGTGACGTAGAATGTCACTGGCAAAAGCATGGAAATGGTGGCCATGGCGCCAATGCCGGGCAGCACCCCCATCATCATTCCCAAAAACACGCCGAAGAAACAATACATCAGCTTTGTCAGCGTCAGGGCGGATGAAAACCCGGAAATGACATTGTCGAAAACGTCCATCAGAAGGCCACCAATTGCACAGGAATACCCAATCCATACACAAACACAAGTGTTGCGAAGCCAGTGACGAGCGCGGCAATAATGCACAGCTCAATCAGACTGTTTTTGGGATCTGCCAACCCGGCCAGCACAGCCCCGGCAAACAGAGCTGGCGCAAATCCCGCCACTTTGATCAGGAAAGCAAATGCCAGAATACCGCCCAGCGGGAACAGCAAGGCTCGGCCATGTGAGGCAAGCCCCGGCTGGCGCACTTCTTTTTTGTTCACATCTGGCTGAGTTTTTTCGAAAAACATCGCAGCGGCAATCACGCAAAGCGCAAGGCCCAGAAGCATTGGAAAATAGCCCGCCCCCATTCGGCGCAAAGTTCCGATTTCGTAAGACAGCGCACTGACCGCGATAACGCCGCCAAGAAAGAACAGACAGATCGCCGTCAGACGGCCAATGCTCATCCAGTCAGGCAAATGAGATCTCTGCAACGATGATCCTCCCCTTTATCGCAGCACTGCTTTGTCAAAGCCTGAAAAGGATAAAACTTCCCCTGATGAAAGAAAAATGAATTAATGAACAAAAGCGATGAGGAAAAGTAATTATGAAAATCGGCTCAATACGAATGCTTCGACACTTCGTGGCTGCCTGCCAGAACGAGACCATTCACAAGGCCGCCAAAACACAATTCCTGTCACAGTCCGCATTGACCAAAAGCATTCGGCAGTTGGAGAGCAATCTGGGTGTGCAGCTTTTGGTGCGTACATCAAAAGGTGTGACGCCAACAATTTTTGGCAAAGCACTTTATGATCGCGCCAGACGTGTGGAGGTGGAATGCGATCTGATTGAAAAAGAGCTATCTGAAATGGCCAGCGGACATGGTGGTCAATTGAGAATTGGCGCGGGTTCAGTCTGGTCTTCCATGATGCTCCCGCGTGTGCTGGCGCGCCTTTATACAGAACGCCCCGGCGCGGAGTTCACTGTGCTGAGAAGTTCCGGGGGGCGGTTTGCAGAGCAATTTGAGAATGACGAGATTGACATTGGGGTCGGCGCATTTGACGCCTTTATCGACTACGCTGAACCAAACTCGGCCGATTTTGTGTGCGAACAGCTTGGCGAAGTCAGTACTTCGTTCTTTGCCCACAAAGACCACCCCCTGCACCAAAAGGCTGAGGCCTTGCCAGCCGAAGCCAGCACCTATCCCTATGCCGCCTTCCGGCTGGACCGCGAATTGCAAAACCGGGTTGGGCGTTACTTTGCAAGCCGGGGAGTAACGCAGCCGCACACAGCTCTGGTATCAGACTCCATATCCGGCGTGATGGAAATCCTGAAAGTCTCGCCCATGATCACATGCCTGCCCACCCCGCTGGGTGACATCGCAAAAGCCTTTGATGTTAAGGCAATCTGCATGCGAGACAGCCCCTGGATCATCAAAACCGGGATCATGCACCGCAAAGCCAGCCTTGGATATCAATTGCTGGAGGATCTGGTGGCGGAATTGCGCACAGAAAGTGCTGCCTTTCCGCAGTAGGCGCTGGTTTGCACAAACTTCAAAGTCCAACCACCCACAAGAGCGCTTTGGATTAAAGTTACAAATTTATGTCAGCAATGTTGACATAAATTACCAATTATGCGCTTTTCTGTTTCCAAAATTATCCGGAAGGGATGTGGAAATGGACTGGGAGAACCTACTGGCGGCAAGATCCAAGCGGATGAATGCATCAGAAATTCGCGAATTGCTGAAATTGCTGGACCAGCCAGATATCATTTCTTTTGCAGGCGGCATTCCTGACCCGGCGCTGTTTCCGGCAGAGGCCTTTCAAACCGCATTTTCCAATATTCTGTCTGGCAAAAGGCAGGAACAGGCTCTGCAATATTCCATATCAGAGGGCTATGTGCCTCTGCGAAAATGGATTGTGCAGCATATGGCGCAATTTGGTATTCCGTGTAGCATTGACAATATTCTGATCACATCAGGCTCCCAGCAGGCGCTGGATTATCTGGG
>CAZOCA010000636.1:0-2696 GCA_964578105.1 uncultured Pararhizobium sp. | reverse complement strand
AAAAGCAGTTGCAGCAGACGTTACCGAGAAGGTGAAAGCTGCCGCTGATGCACTGAAAGAAAAAACCGGTGTTCAAACCGGTCTTGCCGTTGTGATTGTTGGAGAGGATCCGGCTTCGAAGGTTTATGTTGCCAATAAAGGGCGCACCGCAAAAGCGTGCGGATTTCATTCTGTCGAACACAAATTGCCAGAAACAGCGACCGAACAAGAACTGGTAGACGTTGTTGAGAGCCTCAACAACGATCCGGCGATTCACGGCATTTTGGTGCAATTGCCACTGCCTCAGCACATCGATGCCGGCCGGATTATCCAGTTGATCGACCCAGCCAAGGATGTTGATGGCTTCCACTTTATCAATGTCGGTAAACTCGGTACAGGCGAGACTGAAACAGCCTTTGTACCGTGTACGCCAGCGGGTTCCATGCTGCTTATCGAGCGCGTTATGGGCAAGGACTTATCGGGGAAAACCGCTGTTGTGGTTGGCCGTTCCAATATTGTCGGCAAGCCAATGTTCAATCTACTATTGGCGGCGAATGCAACCGTTACGGTCGCGCATTCACGCACCCCCAATTTGGAAGCACTCTGCAAAACCGCAGATATTCTCGTCGCAGCTGTGGGCCGCCCACAAATGGTAAAGGGCGATTGGGTAAAGCCGGGTGCAATTCTCATTGATGTGGGTATCAACCGCATCGATGCCCCTGAGAGAGGCGAAGGCAAAACCAGACTGGTTGGCGATGCGGATTTTGAATCATCGCAAGCGGTGGCTGGTGCTATCACTCCTGTACCGGGCGGTGTCGGCCCCATGACAATCGCGATGTTGATGGCCAACGCGGTGACGTCGGCCTATCGAGCGGCGGGTGAAAAACCGCCAGTCTTCTAACCAAAAACGCTGGCACCCTCGTCCGCATGACCTGCAACGCGGCGGAAGGTCTCGAACAATTCGCGGCCCATTCCGTGTGTGTTGGCGGACAGATCGATTTTCACCTGCGGCCGCATTCTTAGGGTTTCCTCGTCCACCAGGATTTCCAACACACCGGCTTCCGTATCCAGGCGCATGCGGTCTCCATTGTGGATTTTGCCGATCATACCGCCATCCAGCGCCTCGGGTGTTACATGAATCGCTGCCGGAATTTTACCAGACGCGCCAGACATGCGCCCGTCGGTTACAAGCGCAACACGTAAGCCGCGATCCTGCAGAATACCAAGAATGGGTGTCAGCTTGTGTAATTCAGGCATGCCGTTGGCCTTTGGGCCCTGATAACGAATGACGACAATACAGTCTTCTGTGAACTCGCCTGCTCTAAACGCGGTCTGCATTTCATCCTGGTCATTGAATATGCGCGCAGGAGCCTCGATAATGCGGCGATCCTTCTTAACCGCCGATGTTTTGATAACGGCCTTTCCAATGTTTCCGGTGAGCATAGTGAGACCACCTGTTGGCTCAAAGGCTTGCGGATACGGTGCAAGCACATCTTCATCGCCAGACTTTTCGGTTGCTGGACGGCGAATGACCGTGCCTTCCTTGGGATCGAGACCAGCCTCGATCATGTAATCGTCCATGCCATGGCCAAACACCGTGCGCACATCGCGGTGCATTGCACCGTTATTTGCCAATTCGCGGATGAGGAAGCCGAGCCCACCCGCTGCTTCAAAATGGTTCACATCGGCCATGCCATTTGGATAAACCCGCGCAAGCAATGGCGTTACATCGGACAGTTCAGAAATATCTGACCATGTCAGTCTGATGCCCGCTGCTGCAGCCATGGCAAGCAAGTGCATTGTGTGGTTGGTCGAACCGCCGGTTGCATGCAGACCGACAACGCCGTTTACAATCGAGCGTTCATCGATCATCTCGCCCGCTGGCGTGAACTCATTACCCATGGCCGTGATTGCCAATGCGCGCTTTGCAGCTTCCTTCGTGAGCGCGTCGCGCAGCGGCGTGCCTGGATTAATGAAACTCGCCCCGGGCATATGTAAACCCATGATTTCCATCAACATTTGATTGGAATTGGCTGTCCCATAGAATGTACAAGTACCAGGTCCGTGGTAAGACTTGCTTTCAGATTCAAGCAACTCCTTGCGGCCAATTTTACCTTCTGTGAATTGCTGGCGAATTTGTGCCTTTTCTTCATTTGACTGGCCGGTCGTCATGGGACCAGCGGGAATGAAGATCGCCGGCAAGTGACCAAATGTCAGCGCAGCAATTGTCAGGCCGGGAACAATTTTGTCGCACACACCAAGATATACTGCCGCATCAAACATATCGTGCGACAGGCCGACCGCTGCTGCCATTGCGATCACGTCACGTGAGAATAGCGATAGCTCCATACCGGCTTGACCCTGAGTGACGCCATCACACATTGCTGGAACACCGCCTGCGACCTGCGCAACACCAGCCGCTTCTCTAGCAGCCTGCTTTATGAGTGCAGGAAAAGTTTCAAACGGCTGGTGCGCCGAGAGCATATCGTTATAGGCCGTGATAATGCCCAGATTGGGCACTTGATCGCCTTTCAAGTTTTCTTTGTCAGATACACCACAAGCTGCGAAGCCATGCGCCAGATTTCCGCACGACAAAGTTGAGCGTTTGGGTCCCTGAGAAGCTTTAGCGTTTATACGCTCAAGATACAGCTCTCGTGTCGGCTTGGATCGTTCTTTGATGCGTTCTGTAACCTTGGCAACGGTCGCGTTTACATCAT
>CAZOCA010000635.1:0-2707 GCA_964578105.1 uncultured Pararhizobium sp. | reverse complement strand
TTGATCATTATCAGGCCGGCCTGGTGAGCGCATTAAATTGGCAGGTGATGAAGGAGGGCGGGGTGCGGCGGCGTGTGGGCACATTGTTTGCCGGTGCCGTTAAGGACAGCGCCAAGCAAGTGCGGCTGGGCAAGTTTGAGTTTTCGACAGCGCAAAGTTACATTCTGGAATTTGGAGAAGAATATATTCGTTTCTGGACGAATGGTGGCCGGGTTGAAGTTGCCGATGTGCCTGTTGAAGTGGTGACCCCTTATCAGGAAGCTGATTTGTCAAAAATCAGATCTGCTGGTGCCGGGGATGAACTGTATCTTGTATGCGAGGGGTATCCACCCAAAATCCTGCGACGCCTGTCTGAAACAAACTGGACATTTTCTGGCTATGTTTCAAAAGACGGGCCCTATCTGAATGCTCATGACGGTCAGACAGTTCTCACACCAAGTGCACGGAATGCGCTTTCATCTGGGACATATACTTCGAGTGGCTCAAGTGAGTCGGATTTGTTCGATCTCAATCCCAAAACTGATTGGGCGCAGGGCGGCGGTGTTGTTTCCACAATCACCATCAATCTAGGCGGCGGCAATGCTGAAGTCAGCGATTCATACAGCTTGCAGGCAGACGATGTTGTCCCAAATCAAGCGCCGTCAGAATTCAAGCTTCATGGTTCTAACGACAATTCCACGTGGGTTGCACTGGATAGTCGGTCGAATGAGACGGGTTGGGGGCGTCATGAAATACGGCACTTTGATTTCGATAATACGATTGCCTTTCGATACTATCGCCTGACCATTACAGCAGCTGAAAACGAGACAGATAAAAGATTTGCTGAGTGGTTTATTAACAGGGCGGGCGATGACCAGACGCCGTTCACAATTACCGCATCTTCAACTGACGGAATCAACAATGATACCGGCTTTCAATCAGGCGATGTTGGCCGTTCGTTGCAGGTTACAGGCTCTGACGGAATTACCCGTTGGTGTCAGGTCACAAGTGTGACGTCCACGACTGAAATACTGGTGCGGATGTATGGCAGGTGCCTGCCTGATACGGACTCCTTCAGCCGCTGGAAACTCTCTCAATGGTCAGACGCATTGGGATGGCCACAGCAGATTGCGTTCTTTGAAGACCGGCTGACATTTGCTGCTTCCACATCTTATCCGCGTACGCTCTGGTCAAGCCAGACGGGCGATTATGACAATATGGGCATCAGTTCTCCAAACGAGGATACCGATGCTCTGAACATGACCATGAATGGTGGCCAGCTAAACCAAATACAATGGGTGGCGGAGGGGTTTGATCTGCTCGTTGGCACTTCCGGCGCAACACGAACAATACGCGCCAATGATAGCAACAGCGCCATTACGAATGAAAACAAACGACAGCGGCGTGAAACCCAGGAGAAATGCGCCGCGATTGAACCGGTATTTGTTGGCGAAACTGCGTTTTTTGTAGAAGCTTCACGCAAATCAATTCATGAATTTTTCTACGATTTCAACAATAATGGCTATCGCACGCCGGAATTGTCGATCCTTTCAAACCACCTGTTGAATGCAAAGATCACAGAGTTGAGCTGGCAAGCTTCGCCAGAAGGTCTGCTGTATGCCGTGACCGAAGATGGCAGATTGGCAGTGACGGCACTTGAAAAAGCGCAACAGGTCGCCGGTATGACCCCATTTGAAATTGCGGGCGGTTCTGCCGATGCGGTTGGCATTGTGGAAGCGGTTCAGACCATCGCCAGCGATACGGCCGACCAGACCTGGCTTGTGGTCCGCCGAACCATAAATGGCAATTCAGTGCGCCATATTGAGTATTTCAGCAATTGGGAAGATGGCAACGCTGTTGAAGATGGTGTTTTTGCCGACAGTGCCCTGCAATATGCCGGCTCTTCCACCGTCTCGATCAGCGGTGCAAACCACCTTGAAGGCGAGTCTGTAGGCATTTTGGCTGATGGTCTGGATCTTGGAGACAGTGTTGTGGCTGGTGGGACGGTTACGTTGCCCAACAACGTATCAGCCTCGAAAATTACCATTGGTTTACGCTATGAGTCTCATGGTGAGACCCTTCGTCTGCCGCAGGTCGGCAATCAGGATGGGACCGCACTTGGGCGGCGAAAGACAATCAATTCGGTTGCTGTGGATGTTCTTGAAACCGCCGGATTGAGAGCCGGAACAGCTGCACGCCTTGAAGATGTTACGGCGCGGGCCATGACAGATAACCTGAACAGTTCTTACTCACTTACGAGTGGCATCTTTTCTGTTCCGATCCAAGATAGCTGGCGGAATGGTGGCGCTTGCTTTTTTGCAACAAATAGAATGTATCCGGCGACCATTCGAGCTGTTTTGCTGGGTATAGAAGGAGAACCATAATGTGTGGACCAATGGAAATTGGCGCTGCGATAACACTTGCTGGTGGAGCCATACAGGGCGTATCCGGATATCAACAACAAAAGGCCATGGCAGCGCAATCGCAAGCCAATTCTGATTTGTTGAAGCGCCAGGCTTTGCTTGAGCGTGACAAGACCTCTTATGAAGGTATTCAACACCAAAAGAGTGCACAACGCCTTGCGGCAAAACAGGTGGCCTCAGCTTCTGCCAGTGGATTTCAGGTCGATGGATCGACGTTGGACTTTATTGAAAGTGCCGCGGTTGAAAGTGACCTGGACCTGCAGGCCATACGCTATGGCGGACAAATTCAGGCGAATAACCTTGAG
>CAZOCA010000634.1:0-2726 GCA_964578105.1 uncultured Pararhizobium sp. | reverse complement strand
TCTTGTTGAACTCGACTTCCCAGGCTGGCTTGTCCATGGGCATGACGTTTTCGCCGTGGCGCGCCCATTTGTTGCGGCTTTGGCGCAGTTCTACCGCCTTTGCCTGGGCTTCGCCCCTGAACATCTCGTTCATGTCGCACAAGGCTTTAACAAGCAGGCAGTCGGGCGCTTGCCCGGTCAGTCGCGCTTTTTCAATCTGATCCATGATGGCTTGCGCGACGGCAGAGCCATAGCGGTTTTTAAGTTCCTCCAGGAGCGCCTGGTCGTCTTTTTCCGTGATATTATTAATAGTATTACTCATAATATAAACCCTCACTAAATAAACAAAATAATATGTAAATAAATAATATGTTGTACTTTCTACAGATATATGGTTAAAGAATGGTTAATACTTTATAATATTATAAAAGAAATACATTTATATACTATGATTACAAAGCAACAACTACGCGCAGCAAGAGGTCTAGCGGGATTCGGACAAAAATTCGTCGCCGAGAATATCGGGGTAGATCCACAAACAATTTCTAATATTGAAAGCGGTACCGGCAAAGTATCGAGCCTTCATTTAGCCAAGCTCGTCGATTTTTATGAGTCTCGCGGCATTGAATTCACCGACCACAATGGCGTGCGGAATAACCCGTCAGGGGTGCGCATCTATCGTGGCAATGCAGAGTTTCGCGAATTTTACGATGATATTTATGAGACAGCCAGAAAGGTTGGCGGGGAAATCTGTCTCTACAATGCTGCTTCTCATCTCGTGATTGGCGCTCTGGGGTCAGATTATGTGAAAATACAGCAAGAGAGAATGCTTGAGTTAAAAACCAAAAAACCGGACCACTTCAATTACAGGGTTATTTTCGCGGAAGGTGACGGTACCTTCTTTGGCGCTACCTATTGCGAATATCGCTGGATACACCCCCAACACTTCAATGATACGGCAACCTTTGTTTATGGTGACAAGGTTGGAGTTGTTACGTTTGCGGCGAACGATGTCACTGTTGTCGTTATCAAGAATGCGGGATTTGCCGAGTCCTTAAAAAAGCAATTCGCCTTGCAGTGGCAATTGACCCATGAGCCGAAATAATGGTCGGCCTGATCACACGCACTCATTTCTTGCAGACCAAAAGACAGTTTAACGCGCGCGGCATTTCTGCCGGACATAGTGTGAGAGAACTTCCAGCGAACCCTGGCGCCGTAATTGGTCGCGTTTCGCGGATACCCTGGAACTGGATCAATAAAGAGATTTATGATGATGACCTGTTGTCGGAGCGTATCGGTAGCCAAAGAATGCGACTATTCGATTTTATCGAGGCTGGCAAAGAGATTGGGTATTGCATCGCCGTGGTGCCGGAGCGGCATATTCGCGATACTTTTCTCAAAGAGGCAAATCCTGTCAATCCGATAGAAATTGAGAATATTGCCTTGTTCCCGGAACATGCGGGAAATGGACGGGGGCGCAGCGTTGTAAAGTTGATGACCCGCCATCTGTTTGAACAAGGCTATGATCCTGTCTATTTGAATTCTAGCGAAACAAATTTTCCAACCCTGCCGGACTTTTATGAGCGCATTGGAATGATAAATCTCGGGCAGGATCTAATACCGGACTTCAATATGAGAGTTCGCGAACAGGCGCTTAAGATCGCCTAGAGTGTCTGGTTGAGATCGGGCCTGTCTGCTGTCCGCCATTCTTCCACGCAATGCGTGGTTTGTTCCACTGAAACACACGCAAGAAAACACGCCACGCGTGGTTTGATCGAGTCATAGACCACGCATGGCGTGGAAAACGCGCTCTTTTGTTGATTTTTCTTGAGCGTTGAATCGGCTTTCCGCAAAATCACACCATGACATTGTTTCAGGCGATTGATGATCGGCACAAAGTTATGCGTTATTTCCCCAACGCATGCGCAGGCCGGGGGAAGCAGACCAAAGCGTTTTTGGGGTGTGTGCTTCCCCCCGGTTCTGCGTCTTGGTGCAATTGAATGCGGAATGTTGTTGATTGCGAATTCGAGTGTCTTATCGGTCAGGCTATCCGCCACACCCGACGAAGAAAGCGCGTGACGCAAGACGCTCTTGCTGAACGGCTCAATGTTTCCTCGCAACAGGTTCAAAAATACGAAAAGGCCGACAGCCGGATTTCTGCATCCAGTCTATTAAAAATTGCCATGTTTCTCGGCGAGTCGATTGAGACATTTTTCAAGGATGCCAGAGCGCATTTGGAAGGCAAAGAAACTGTTCCGGAGCCAATCCGATCAGCCAATGATGAAACCATTTATGGCTATGGCCTGATGGTACAGAATATCTCTGACCCGGCATTTAAGAAAACTGTCATTGCCCTTATTAAGCAGCACAATGATGCAGTGGCAAAAAACTCAACCTGATTCCAGGCCGTCTTGTATTTTGCAGCGTTCAAAGATTTTTAGAGCACCGCCGGGTAACGGTCTTTGAAGCGTTATGGTCGCTTCCACGAGGCATGGAGCATTATTACGATCTCGTCTTTCTTAGTAGTAAATGGGAGAAATTTATGTCGCGTTTGAATGGTTGGACCGAACAATTTGGTCGCTGTCGGCCGAGGCTGTGTGAAAACTCCAAATTCTTCAGAGCAGCTAGAATGAATTTCCAGATTTGAGTGATTTGACGAGTGTTGGCGAAATGCTTGTTTTTTCTGGGGTTGTGCTGGGGAATGACGTTCTATCAGAGTTTTCCAAGATGGTGTTTTCATACAGCCT
>CAZOCA010000633.1:0-2729 GCA_964578105.1 uncultured Pararhizobium sp. | reverse complement strand
GGTCTTTTGTAATGCGAGGCTATTTTGTGCCTACTGCGACCAGCGTTTGACAGGGACCTTCGAACATTCCGTCGCTCTCAAACCCCCCAAGCGCCTCTTCGATTTCAGCCCAGGCATCGTCCTGTTCCTCGCCTGATAATCCTGTCAACATCTGATGCAGCGCGCCAAATGACTCTTGTTCGAACTGCAGACATTCCAAAGCGCTATCCAGCCGCAAAGGCGCATCGACCCGGACAATTTCGATATCCTTGAACCCGGCACTGATCAGTTTTTGTTCTAGAACGTCAGGATCAGCAAGACTGAAAGGCCCCGGATGACCTGGTAACGGCGCAGGCAGCGCAGCACGGCGCCGGATGATGCCCACTGGCACTGAGAAGAACCCGTTCAGGGCCGCACTTGCATAGGTGATTGCACCTATGCGTCCGCCATCACGTAACTGGTCGCGCATACCGGTCAGGGCCTTGTGTTGGTCCGGAAAGTAAATCAGCCCCACTCGGGAAATAACCGCGTCAAAGGGTTCTTCCTGGATTTGGTCAAGCGCCTCCCCGTCCAAAGCCATGGTCTTGACGTTCGTGCAGTTGGAAAGAGCTGCGTTCTCTTTAGCGTAGGCCAATATGCCTGCAGAAATATCGGTGGCCAGAACATAGCCTGAAGGTCCAACACGGCGCGCGGCGGCTATTGTTTGCTCCCCCGCCCCTGCAGCAACATCCAGCACGCGGCTGCCATATCGGATATTGGTCATATCGAACATCGATTCCGTCACTGGTCCAAGCCAGCGTGTCAACAAAGGGCCCCACCGGTTCCATGCTTCGGCTGCACCATTCCACTGGTCGCGTGTGGTCTGCTTGAATGCGACCGGGTCAAAAACCTTTTGAGCGTCACTCATCTTATTCCCCCTTACTGTCGATTTATGTTGAAACGAACCTGCTTGAGGCCCAAAATCCAGTCAATTGGCCACAAATCGGTTTCGGTTTTGCAAATTTGCACATAACGGAAATATTGGAATGCATTGGGACGATCTGAGAATATTCCTCGCCGTTGCGCGTGAAGGCTCCATCAGCGAGGCAGCGAAACGGTTGGCAGTTCAGCACTCAACGGTTTCGCGGCGGCTGCGTTCGCTCGAGGAGAGGCTGGCCACACGGCTGATTGAGCGCAAGGCGTCGGGCTATGGACTGACGGAGGCTGGGGAAGAACTGAAACTTTCAGCCAGCAAGATCGAAGTCGAGATTTTGGAATTCGAAGGTGCTTTGGGAGGTCAGGAAAGTGGAGCTTCCGGCGAACTGCGGGTGACAGCAATTAACAATATGGCTTCAAGCGTTCTGATGCCGATGTTCACGCGATTCAGCGAGAATTTTCCAAATATCGAATTACACGTTCAAGTATCCAATAAATTCGCCCGACTGGCGGAACGCGACGCTGATATCGCCATTCGTCTTACCAATTCGCCTACGGACACTTTGATCGGCACCCGGCTGGTGACGGTGGCATCAGCTGTCTATGGCTCGCGCGAATATTGCGCTGCCATAGACGCAGGTACGATCGACATGAAATGGTTGGGCATTGAGTGTTGCGGATTTCACATGTCATGGACCAAAGAGGCGTGCCCTGAGCACAATCACAACTTTTTCGTCGATGACACGCTGTTGACATTGGCAGCTCTTGGGGAAGGTGCCGGTCTTGCTTATCTGCCATGCTTCATGGGAGACAGTGCCCCTTCACTGGTCCGATTTCGGTCTCCCGAGCAGCGCCATGATCTCGGGTTGTGGCTGCTCTACCACCGAGATTTGCGACGTACAAAACGCGTGAGGCTATTTCGGGAGCATATGCTAGATGAGGTTGAGAGTGCAGCTCCCCTTTTTGAGGGAGGCGTGCCAGTCCAATCGTCTTTGATCCAAAGAGAAAACACTTAATTTTGGCAACTGCCTCATCTGCGCTCCTGTTTAACTCGGCATGTCGACCGTGCGGCACAATGCGGACAAAGTTCTGACCATTATCAGGGTCGCTCCCCGCCCAATTTTATCATGGAGCACAGTACAGAAAACCACCAAACGGGGTACAAACCGACCTGTCCTTACGCAAGAAACCGGCGCCTACTCTTCCTTAAAACTGCCCTCAAACCACTGATCCTCACCCAAACCATCAACGCCCTGCGCCTCCGCACGCCCTCCCCTATGTCATTACGTTTGGCGCATCTCTGCCAAGCCGTTCGGTCAGGCCGGAAATCTCCTGCGCCGCATCCCGGACAGATTGCAGGGCTTCCTGTGTGTCCTTGCCATGATCTGTCCCCTGCGGCGCATATTGTTCCAGATAGAGCCGCAATGTGGCTCCCTCTGTGCCGGTGCCTGACAGGCGGAACACTGCGCGGGCATCACTTTCAAAGAAAATTCGGATGCCCTGATTGTGGCTGACAGAGTGATCCACCGGATCATGATAGGAAAACTCATCAGCCCGTTTAACGGTCTGACCGGCAAAGCTTTGGCCCGGCAGGTCCGCAAGCTTTGCCCGCAGATCATTCATCAATTGAGCGGCCGCATCTGCGGAAACCGCCTCAAAATCATGACGTGAATAGTAATCACGACCATAGGTTTCCCAGTGATCCTTTAGGATATCAGACGCTGACACCTGCCGCTCGGCCAAAATATTCAGCCAAAGCAAAATCGCCCAAAGACCGTCTTTCTCCCGCACATGATCTGACCCGGTTCCAGCACTTTCCTCGCCACAGATAGTGG
>CAZOCA010000632.1:0-2730 GCA_964578105.1 uncultured Pararhizobium sp. | reverse complement strand
CTGTTCCAATGGAACACGGGGGTTTGTACAAGATGGCATTCTTCCTGCATTTCTGGATCGGCTTGCAGCACGTACCAAGGCGATACGGCTGGGTGATCCGATGGATGAAGAAACGCAGATGGGACCGATGGTCACAGAAGCGCAGATGGACAAGGTTCTGGGTTACATCGAAATTGGCAAATCCGAAGGTGCAAGACTGGTAACCGGCGGCAAGCGCGCGATGGGCAAAAACGGTTTTTACATTGAACCAACGGTCTTTGCCGATGTTACAGACGATATGCGCATCGCCCGGGAGGAAATTTTCGGGCCGGTCATGTCCGTCCTGAGTTTCAGCGAAGAAAGCGAAGCTATTGCCCGTGCCAATGACACCGAGTTCGGCCTGTCTGCCGGCGTGTTTACGAAAGATCTGACGCGAGCTCATCGGGTCATCGCAGAGTTGGAGGCCGGATCCTGCTGGATCAACACCTATAATCTCGCGCCGGTGGAGGCCCCTTTTGGCGGCGTCAAGCAATCCGGTGTCGGACGAGAGAATTCCAAGGCTGCGATTGAGCATTACACCCAGTTGAAATCTGTCTATGTGGCCATGGGTCCAGTTGAGGCGCCTTACTGATGCAAGCAGATTTTGTAATTGTTGGAGCTGGTTCTGCAGGCTGTGCCATGGCTTACCGCCTATCGGAAAACGGCAAATATTCGGTCCTCGTGATCGAATATGGTGGCACAGATGCTGGCCCCTTCATTCAAATGCCAGCGGCTCTTTCCTATCCCATGAATATGGCGCGCTATGATTGGGGCTACAAATCAGAGCCCGAACCTCACCTTGGCGGACGGAAGCTTGTCGTGCCACGTGGCAAGGTCATTGGCGGGTCATCCTCCATCAATGGCATGGTTTATGTGCGCGGCCATGCAAAGGACTTTGATCATTGGGCCGAGAGCGGCGCCGAAGGCTGGGCCTATGCCGACATACTGCCCTATTACAAGCGCATGGAGCACTGGCATGATGGTGGCCATGGCGGAGATCCGTCTTGGCGCGGCACTGACGGGCCTTTGCATGTCACGCGCGGACCGCGCAAAAATCCACTGTTTCAGGCCTTCGTTGATGCCGGTGAACAGGCCGGGTATCAGGTCACGGGTGACTATAATGGCGAGCAGCAAGAGGGTTTTGGCCCGATGGAGCAGACCGTATGGCGCGGTCGACGCTGGTCTGCGGCCAATGCCTATCTCAAACCCGCTTTGAAGCGAGACAATTGCTCAATCATCCGCGCCATGGCGCAACGCGTGGTGTTTGAAGATGGTCGTGCCATTGGCGTTGAAATAAAGCGCGGTGATAAGCTGGAAACCGTCCGGGCAAACCGGGAAGTTATAATTGCAGCCTCCTCCATCAACACACCAAAGCTTTTATTATTGTCAGGCATTGGTGCGGCAGAGCATCTGGCTGAACACGAGATCCCTGTAGTGGCAGATCGTCCGGGGGTTGGACAAAACCTGCAGGATCATCTGGAGCTTTATATCCAGATGGCCGCTAGCCAACCCATCACGCTTTACAAATACTGGAACCTTTGGGGCAAGGCTCTGATCGGGGCGCAGTGGTTGTTTACGCGCAAAGGTATGGGCGCTTCCAACCAGTTTGAATCCGCTGCTTTCATTCGCTCAAAGGCTGGTGTTGATTACCCCGATATCCAGTATCACTTCCTGCCTATCGCTGTGCGCTATGACGGTCAGACAGCTGCCGAAGGGCATGGGTTCCAGGCCCATGTGGGGCCAATGCGCTCTGCGTCTCGCGGAGCGGTTACCCTGCGGTCGGGCAACCCGGACGACGCTCCGAAAATCAATTTCAACTATATGAGCCATGACAGTGACTGGCAGGATTTCAGGACTTGCATCAGACTGACTCGCGAGATCTTTGAGCAAGCCGCATTTCAACCCTTTACGTCACACGAAATTCAACCGGGTGATGCGCTTCAGAGCGATGATGAGTTGGATGGGTTTATACGTGAGCATGCCGAAAGTGCCTATCACCCGTGCGGAACCGCCAAAATGGGCAGCGCGGACGATCTCATGGCTGTTGTTGATCCAACCTGCCGCGTTATTGGCGTTGAGGGATTGCGGGTAGCCGACAGTTCCATCTTTCCACGGATTACCAATGGCAATCTGAATGCCCCTTCCATCATGGTGGGTGAGAAAGCGTCAGACCATATTCTTGGCCGTGACCCGCTGAGTCGATCCAACGCGGAACCGTGGCTGAATCCAGATTGGAAGATATCACAAAGGTAGGGCGCCGACCTACTCCCGATTGCATGCTGTATGCGACTCGCGGTAGAGGTCTGAGATCTCACACCCCTTCCATTCAGGCCAGTCATGAACCCACTACGCGGAATTTTGCTGAAACTCATGTCGGTGACGATCTTTGTCGCCATGGCAAGCTGTATCAAAGCCGTTGCAGATCATATTCCACCCGGCGAGACTGTGTTCTTCAGATCGCTCTTTGCCATTCCGGTCATTCTTGTTTGGCTTGCCTGGCAGCATGATTTGAAACAGGGGCTTAAAACCAACAACCCGATGGGCCATGTCTGGCGCGGGCTGGTGGGGACGGCTTCCATGGCCATGGGCTTCACAGCGCTTGGGCTGTTGCCATTGCCCGAAGTCACCGCGATTGGCTACGCGGCGCCTGTTCTCACCGTTATTTTTGCGGCGATGTTTCTGGGCGAACAGGTCCGGCTGTTTCGGCTGTCA
>CAZOCA010000631.1:0-2738 GCA_964578105.1 uncultured Pararhizobium sp. | reverse complement strand
AAAGGAATCCATGCTGGCCATGGTCGATGGGCCAGCCATGCCGTCTGCATTGAGATTTTTGCTCTTCTGATAGTCCTTAACGGCCTGCGCGGTGCCTTTGCCGTAGATGCCATCGGCTCCGATGCCAAGCGCTGCCTGCAACTGCTTTACCGCCGCGCCACGTGAACCGACACGCAACAGGACCAGTTCCTGCAAGCCCATGGCTGTGAATGTATCCGGTCCGGCAATGCCATCAACGGCCAGGCCATTGGCCTTTTGATATTCCATGACGGCCTTTTTTGTGCCGCCACCGAAAATACCGTCGGCACCGATGCCAAGCTTTTCCTGCAGACGCTTGACCGGGGCGCCGGACATTCCCTGTTTCAAAATAGACATTGTTCTTCCTTCTAGAAAATATGGGCCATGAGGCCGCTTGGATGATCAGTCGAATTAGATCGACTTGGCATAAAGACAATGATCAACAGATCGAATTGTTGCCTCTCCATAGACTGTTCATCACGCTGCCGCTAGCTGCGCAGGAAGGAAGTTGGGATAGAGGTTTTTACCCGCGCCAATAATCATTCGCCTGTGCCACTGTCTGGAAATTTGTCGCGACCACATGGGAGGCCATGGTCAGGCTGTCGGCGTTGTTGGCGTAGTCAGGGCGCATGCGGCCGCGGGCTGCGTCGTCGGGCTGGGTTTTTTTGACGGCCATGCGGGACAGTTTTATGGCGAGTTCATAGCCTTCTTCAGGTGTTTTGGTGATGAGTGTTGGCAACCAGGACATGGCGTTTCCTCTATTTATATCGTGGGCGATTTATTATGCTTTATGAATAAGTAGCATTGTGATTGATTGTCAACACGATTATATCGTACACGATGTAAAATTGGTTTGATGCTGGAGCCTTCCCCGATGACTGACATTCCAACCAAAGCACCGACCGCAGTGCCAACCAAAGCTGATGAGTTGTTCTGCTTTTCCGTCTACAGCGCAGCGCATGTGATCAACCGGGCCTATACGCCGTTGCTAAAGCCGTTGGGGCTGACCTATCCGCAATACATTACACTCACCCTTTTGTGGGAAGAGGATGGGCAGAGCGTGGGGCAATTGGCCAAACGTCTGAAGATGGAATCCAGCACTTTGACGCCGCTTCTCAAGCGGTTGGAAAAGCTAGGCTCTGTGACCCGCAAACGCGGCATCGAAGATGAACGACAGGTGTTTGTCCATTTGACCGAAAGCGGCAGAGCGCTGCAAGAACATGCGCCCCGGATTACGCAATGTCTGATTTCCAGCACAGGACTGGACCTGGAGCGACTGGAAGCGCTGGTCGCCACACTTGGTGAATTGACAGAAAATCTGGCTGCTGATTCAGCGTAAGGTTTGTCTGAAAGCCAATGTAAATGTTAAGCTTTGTGCTTAACTCAGTTGCATATCGGGAAAGCAAATCATGTCGTTTCCACACACTGGCGGGTGCCTTTGCGGCGCAACGCGTTATGAAATCACCGGCGAACCGGCCTTTACAATCCAGTGTTATTGTCGGGATTGTCAGCGCATTTCGGGGGCGGGCAATCTGCCGCTCTATGTGGTTCCGCGAGATTGTTTTTCTGTGAGCGGTCCGGTGAAAACCCATTCGCGGAAATCCGAGACCGGCAATGATCTGGAATTGACGTTTTGTGGAGACTGCGCCTCGCCCATTTGCAATATCAATTCGAAACTGCCCGACAAGGTTTTTGTGATGGCAGGCTCATTGGATGATCCAGCCTTGTTTTCCACCGAGACCAAAATTTACGAAGCCTCACGCCAGCCATGGGACAAGAGCTAAAGGCGTATTTGGTATTGTCTGCCCTTGCACGCTTTCCAGGCCGTCACCAATAAGTGACTTCGGCGGTGTCCCCATTGCGCTATGATTGTGCAAATGGGAGGCTGAAAGTGTCAAATAATCGTCTGTTAAAGATCGGCATTGTTGGAACGATCATTGCCGCGCTGTGCTGCTTCACTCCGATTCTGGTGGTTTTGCTGGGCGCGCTGGGTCTGTCAGCAATGGTCGGTTATCTCGATGTGGTTCTGCTGCCCGCGCTGGGCATTTTTATCCTCATCACGCTTTATGCCCTCTGGAAAAGGCGCAGCGCATGAGCATTGCTGACTCCACCATCACCTGCCCAAAATGCAATCATGTTGAAACCGAAACCATGCCGACGGATGCCTGTCAGTGGTTTTATGATTGCAAAGGATGCGGCGCCTTGCTGAAGCCGAAAGAGGGCGATTGTTGTGTCTATTGCTCGTATGGAACCGTGGCCTGTCCGCCAATTCAGGACGGTGATTCCTGCTGTAGCTGATCCTTCTGGCTTCAAGTCTGAGTTCATCTGGCCCTATCTTGTGTCAGATAACGCAGTCAGTTTTCCATAAGCTGAAAACTGGAGGATACATATTCATGTGCAGCGATAAAAACGCCGGGACGGCCAGAGCCACCATCCAGATTGAAAATGCCAAAACACGGGTCACCGAATGGCGCTTTCCAAAGCGGGGCGACAATACAGGTTGGCACAGGCATGAATATGATTATGTGGTTGTGCCGCTGTTTGATGGAAATCTGGAAATTGAAACAGCAGGCGGGGAGCGGAGTATAGCTGCCATGCAAAACGGCGTTCCCTATTTCCGTGCGTTGGGCGTGGAGCATGATGTGATCAACGGTAATGATTTCGAGTGTGCCTTTGTCGAGATCGAGTTTCTCGACCGCTAGACGCGTGCATTTTTACAC
>CAZOCA010000630.1:0-2738 GCA_964578105.1 uncultured Pararhizobium sp. | reverse complement strand
ATACTTGGAGGGATCTGCTGACCGCAATTGATGAGGCAGAGCAAAAGGGCGTTTCTCCATCATTGGATATGGTTTTGCCTATTCGTCCGTTCCGCGAACCCTTGTCTCGTGCGCTGGTGGAACAGCGCCAGAATCTGGCATTGGACGCAAATCAGGCACATAAAGTAAGTGTGGCACTGGATGCGTTGTTGTTCGCGCCCGAGACCTTCATCGACGACGTGTCCGTGTATCTTGCCATGAACACGGCCCGACGGCGCCTTTTGGCTGCGGCGGATCACGATGCGTTGAGGGGTGTCGCTGATCTTTTGTGGGAAATCGCGCTAGCTATTGAAGATGGTGACCTTTCTGATGTTGAGCGGGATTTGAGGGCTGCGCAGGAGGCATTGCGTGATGCTTTGGAAAATGGTGCCTCAGATGAGGAAGTTGCTCGCCTGACCGAAGAATTGCGCGAGGCAATGAATGAGTATCTGCAAGCGCTTGCGCGCGAGATGCAGCGAAACCCGACAGCTCAGCAGCAAATGCCATTCGACCAGAATACACAAATGGTAACTCCGCAGGATCTGGATCAGATGCTCGATCAGATAGAAGATCTGGCACGCAGCGGCTCGCGAGATGCTGCCCGCGAGATGTTGTCACAGATGCAGCAAATGCTGGAAAGCCTGCAAAATGGCCAACCGCAAATGTCGCAGCAACAGCAGCAGATGCAGCAAATGATGCGTGATCTTGGCGAGATGATCGAGCGGCAGCAAAGCCTCATGGATCAGACGTTCCAGCAACAGCAGCAGCAGCAGCGCCAACAGCAGTTGGAAGGCCAGCAGGGCGCCCCATCTGAGGCGGAACGGCAACGTGCTCTGGAAGAGTTGCAACAGGGTCAGGCGGACTTGCAGGCGCAGTTGCAGGAACTCATGGACCAGATGCAACAAAATGGTATGCAGCCCGGTGGTCAGATGGGTGAAGCAGATGGCGCTATGGGAGACGCTGAACAGTCTCTGGGGCAGGGTGAGAGCGGACAGGCTCTTGGATCTCAGTCACAGGCCTTGCAGGCCCTGCGTGATGGCGCACAGGAGATGATGCAGCAATTCGCCCAGCAGGGTCAGCAGGGTCAGCAGGGACAACCCGGGCAACAGGGCCAACAATCAGGCCAGCCTGGCGGACCTCCCTTCGGCCCAGGTCAGCAAGGCCAGCAAATGGGACGTCCCGGTGGCACGCAGAATGGAATGGACCCTCTGGGACGGCCACAGCGCAGCCAGGGAGCTGATGATGGAAACAGTGTCAAAGTTCCCGGAGAGATCGACATTCAGCGCGCCCGGGAAATTCTGGATGCTATCCGCAAGCGGCTAGGGGACATGGAACGTCCCGATCTGGAATTGGATTATCTGGAGCGTCTGTTGCCGCGATAGGCTGTTGTGATCTGCCCTTATTGAAATGCTCTAGGCCGCGATCTGATCGGACAGAGCACCGTTTACGGCGGTGCGGATGTCTGCCAGAGAGAACGGTTTTGTCACAACACTGCGCACGATTTTTTCAAGACCTTTGGCCCGTTCGCGCTGATCAGCATATCCTGTCATGATCAAAATTGGCAGAGTCGGCCAGTCACGTGAGGCGTGATAGGTCAGTGCAATACCGTCCATGATCGGCATTTTCACATCGGTCAACAAGAGGTCAAAACAGCCATTCTCATCCTTCAGAGTGAGCAAGGCCTCTTCGCCATCTTCAGCCGTAACAATTTCATGGCCGTCCAATTGCAGGGCACGGCTGACAAAGGTGCGCACGGCTGCGTCGTCTTCAGTGATTAGTATTCGGGCCATGGTTGCTTCTCCAAACGCAAAACATAAGAAACATAAAATTACCGGGCTCTCAGGCCCGGCCATAGGGCAGTCAATCTTCGGCAACAACACCGACAAAAGGCAATTCACGAAAGGCGTGGGCGACATCCATGCCATAGCCCACGACGAAATAATCAGGGCATTCAAAGCCCACATATTCAGCAGTGATGTCGGCGACGCGTTTTCCGGTCTTGTCCAAAAGAATCGCAATCTCTGCGCTGGCTGCGCCACGTTCCAACATCAGGTTTTTGGCGAAGGAAATGGTCCGCCCGGATTCCAGAATGTCATCAATAAGCAGCACGTTCCGACCTGCGACATCTGTCTCAATGTCGCGCACAACACGCACAGTGCCGCTGGATGTTGTGTCAGCGCCATAGCTGGATAAGGTGATAAACTCGATTTCCGGTGACATGCCAGCCTTGTGCATGGAACGCACCAGGTCAGCGGCGAAAATAAAGCTTCCCTTCAAAACTGCAATAACCAGCAGATTGTCGTGGCCGTTCTTCGCTATGTCGGTGGCCAATGCGTCATTGCGCGCCGCCAGCGTTTCCGCGTCAAATAAAACATCAATATTTCGGTCTCGGATCAGTGCCACTTTTAATCTTTCTAAAGTCGGTTTAATCGGGGATCGTTGCTCAGGAAGCGAACGTGTAATTCATCTGCCACATCTGGTGGTGAGGCAAGCACAGTGCGAAATTGAACGGTTTTGCCTGCCGGTAGTGGATGAGATGATGCATCATCCTGCCAAGCATACACTTCCCGATTTCGACCACTCAGAATGAAATGAAGTCGCGGTATTGTTTTGGCACCGTTCGTGATGTTACGGACACTACCTTCAACAATCAGTACGGCCATGCCGTCTTCAGGACGTCTGACAGTGTGCACGTTCTCAAATTCCAGACCATACAGATT
>CAZOCA010000629.1:0-2750 GCA_964578105.1 uncultured Pararhizobium sp. | reverse complement strand
GAATTTCGCTCTAACCGGTGTTGTGCCACCCAAGCTATTTGGACGGAATGATAGCGCGGGTGAGGTAAAATTGTTGGAGCAGTACATTGAAATGCTCGACATCCGCGCCGCTAGTATCAAATCGCCAATCGCGACATTGTCGGGAGGCAATCAACAGAAGGTCATTCTGGCACGGTGGATTGCGCGGCATCCGCGTGTCCTGATTGTCGATGAACCCACGCGCGGTGTTGACGTCGGTGCCAAGGAAGATGTTCACGATCTCATTCGCAAAATTTCGGCGCAGGGTGTTGCGGTTTTGTTAATCTCATCGGATTTGCCTGAAATCCTTGCCCTTTCTGATCGCATTATCACCCTTTTGGAAGGCAATGTGACCAGCGAAGTTGAGGCCACTTCTGCCACCGCTGAATCCTTGATGATGAAGATGACAAAGCATGATTAAATTTCCAGAATTTCGTTACCCAGGTGAATGTTTATGACTGAAGATCCCAATGCAGCGATGGCGCGTGCTCGCAGATATGCTCTGCTGGGCAAATTGGCTCCGCTGATCTTTCTTCTTTTATTGGTGCTCATTTTTGCAATTCTGCAGCCGCGTTTTTTGATGTCGCTGAATATCTTCAACATCTTAAGACAGGTATCAATTTTTGGAATCATCGCGGTCGGAATGACTTTTGTTATTCTCATCCCCGGCATTGATTTGTCTGTTGGTTCTTTGGTCGCTGTGACCGGACTATGCGCAGCCTTCGTTGCAAAAGGCGGTGTCGAAGGAAATTTCTCATTGACCGCAGATGGCACTGGTTTTCATTGGGCTTTCGCTGCCGTGGCTGCGCTTGCCGCAGGAACGGTGGCAGGTGTCTTACAAGGAATGGCTATTGCCTGGCTGGCGGTGCCAGCGTTTGTCGTCAGGCTTGGCGGTCTTACGATATTCAGGGGGATAGCGCTGGCTATCAGCAATGGTGGCCCGGTTTCGGGGTTTAGTGCGGAGTTTGGTTGGTGGGGCCGTGGCCTGGTGGGACCCATTCCCGTCCCCGTTATCATATTCGCAGTCGTTGCCCTGGTCGCTTATCTTGTGCTCACGCAAACCCGGTTTGGTCGTGCCGTTTATGCCGTTGGGTCAAATCCTGATGCCGCACGGCTTTCAGGTATCAATGTAAACCTTGTCACCATTGCCACATATGGTGTGATTGGTTTCTGTTCGGGCATGGCTGGTTTCGTTCTGGCTGCACGGCTCAATTCCGCCGAAGCGGTCGCCGGAACAGGGTATGAACTGACGGCAATTGCCGCGGTGGTCATTGGGGGGACGAGTTTGTATGGCGGTACAGGCGGTGTCGTCGGAACGGTAATCGGTGCGCTACTGACAGGCGTGTTGATGAACGGCCTCGTCATCTTGAATGTGTCACCTTATACACAACAAGTCATGATTGGACTTATCATTATTGCCGCTGTCGCATTCGACGCATTTATTAAGAAGCAAAGCCGATGACGCGAAATATCTTTTTAACAGGGACTGCAAACCCGGAACCCAAGACACAGGCCCTGAAGGCTGGAAAGCTGGAGGCTGTGTATGATGCAGGCGCGCTGCGCTGGATCAAATGGAACGGTTTGGAAATATTGCGCGCCATCATGTTTCTCGTCCGTACGCCTGGATGGGGCACGCCACCGGCAGATATTTCAAACCTGTCCATTGAGCAGGCCACGGATCGCTTTTCTGTCTCATATGATGCACATTATGGCGAAGAGAATGGTGGGGTTGTGGTGCAGGTTCTCCTGAAAGGAAGCGCAGCTGGCTCTTTGTCCGCAACCTCAACCATACGCTCTGAAGTTCCCTTTGATACCAACAGAAGCGGCTTTGTGATACTGCACCCATTGGACGGGTTTGCTGGCACGCAGGTCCATGTGGATCATGCAAACGAGCCAGCGCGGATCCTTGAGATGCCTGCGCAAATCTCTCCCGGCCAACCGGTGATGGATATGAAAGCCATCACCCACAAGCCGGTTTCAGGGCTGACAGTTGAAACACGTTTTGAGGGTGACATCTTTGAAATGGAGGACCACAGAAATTGGTCCGATGCATCTTTCAAAACCTATAGTCGTCCAATTGGCTTGCCCTATCCTTATCAACTCCTGCCCAACGAGCCGGTCGAGCAGGCTGTGCACATCAAGATTACAGACGATGGCGCGTCTTCTCAGGCGAAACCTGCCGTGGCTGTCCCGATTATTGCAGATCAGAAAATGCCGTCCTTTGCCTTGCCTCTGGACACTGTTTCTCAGGCGGCCAAAGCGCTTGAACAGTCCGACGCGATGCGGGCGCTGTCACCAAACCGCATTATGCTGCGGTTCGATAGCACGGTGGAAAAATCGGATGTCTCGTTTTCAGACCTGGCTAAACTTCTGGAAATCACAGGCGCGACGCTGGAACTGCAGATTGTTTTGGAAGCCGGCGACGATGAGGCCGCTGGCGTCGAGCTTTCATCGGTACGCAATCGCTTGAAAGCGGCTGGCGTATTTGCGTTACATGTGTCCGCATTTGCAAAAGTCGATGAGCAAAGCTTTCAGCCCGGCGAGGAGCGGCCTCCGCATCCATCGGAAAAAGCTATCGCGGCGCATCTCGCGGATCAATTTCCAGATGCCAAGCGAATTGGTGGAACGCCAGCATTCTTCACTGAATTCAATCGGAAGAGACCTGATCCATCATTGTGGCATGGTGTCACCTTTGCAACCACACCGGTGGTTCACGCCGCTGATGATGCGTC
>CAZOCA010000628.1:0-2752 GCA_964578105.1 uncultured Pararhizobium sp. | reverse complement strand
GATGCACCTGTGATGATTGCGACCTTGTCTTTCACTTCAAACAGTGAAAGTGGGTCACGCAGGGTAGGGGTGATCTCGCTCATATCAGGCTCCCGTTGGAATGCGGAAGGACTGGTCCGGATCAATCACGGCCATGACGCGCACGCCGCAGCCCTCGCCCTCTGGCCAACGCCATGGGAACGACATGAAAGTGCAGCGTTTGCCGGTAACCATATCCAGCTCACCGCCCACATTCTCGATGCCGGGAATGCCACCCTTCACCATCAGAATTTTATGTGCAGCTTCCCAGTTCGGGAAATCTTCCTTCACATCGCGGCCGGTATAGTCCTTGTATTCCTCAATCAAATGCGGATGTGTGGGGCCAAGACCATGATCCACCAACTTGGTTGCCATCGGGTGGTCATTGGCCTGCACATCAACGCCCACCATCTTGACGCCTTTTTCAACAAGCCATTCGGCACCCTCGGCATAAAGGCCCGGCGAGTAGGCATAATACTCATCCGTATCCGCCATCTTGTGATGCATACCAGTATTGATCATCACGATATCGCCCTTTTGAATTTTGGGCGTCGCGTTTTCCAGATCCTCGGCCGTGATCACTTCCCATTTCCCTTTTGGAATGGAAACCGCGACGCCAGTGCCGAAAAACGTGCTGACCGGATAACCTGTCAGCGTCGGCGTATTCTCGGTGACATGAAGCGGGGCATCCACATGGGTGCCGCGATGCATGATGCCTTCAAATTCGGTGACATAGACACCGTCCTTGGCATGAAATTTCTTCACGCCCACATTGATGCCGGGGCTGGAAGGCCATTCCGGCATGCCATGCCCCCAACGGTGCGAGAGATTGTAGTAGCGAAGTCCGTTTTTTGTCTCTGTTTCAGCCATGATATCCTCCCGGCGCTATGCTGCAGCGCCTGCGTCAATGCGATAGTTTCCATTGGGGTCTGTGATTGCCACCAGACGAACAGGGCAGGCATCGCCTTCTTTCCAGTTCCAGGGCAGGGCATGCAGCAGGGCCGTTTTGCCCAGCATGTCATCCACATCACCGCCGACATTTTCGATGGTGGGAATGCCGGCACTCAGCAGAACCTTGTGCGCACCGTTCCACACAGGATGCTCGACCTTGGGGTCTTTGCCCGTGCCGTCCTGATATTTTGCCACCAGGCGGTTCATCAGCGGTCCGCCGCGATGTGGCCCAAGTGAGGTGGCCAAAGGGTGGTCCACCTGCGGCGTATCCACCGCCACAAGGCCAATTTTCTTTGCCACAAGCCATTCAGCGGCCTCGATGGAGAGGCCAGGCGAGTCGCCAAAATACTCAAGACTGTCGGAATATTTGCGGTGCCAGCCGGTGACAATCACCACCAGATCACCTTCGTTGATGCGATCTGAGAAGGCTTCCAGATCAGCCGCTGTAACCAACTCCCATTGCCCTTTGGGAATGTCCAGAACCACGCCATTACCAAACAGGCGCTCCATGGCAATATCGCCAACGCCAATACCTTGCTGGATCATGTGAAGTGGGGAATTCAGATGCGTGCCTGAATGCATGACCATGCGCATACGATGCGCCATGACACCATGCTGACCATGCTTCACGCTGCGATACATCACAACATCATCAAACCCGGGAAGCGATGGTGCGCCATGGCCCCATTCGTGGCTCAATTCATGAAAAACAAGACCGCTTGCGGCCTCTGTATAGCCGGACATGGCTCTCCTCCCATATGTGTGTGTGCCGTTTGGCCTTTGCGGCAATGGTGCGTGACGGACCGGGAGGCGTCCAATACATTGTTATGCCGCGTCCATAACGCTTGGTTATTCCCATCTGCTTCCCATATGTTTTTTGAGATGGTAAATCGCCTATAGTCGCTGGTAGTCATTGGCTCTGATTGGTAAATTTGGGCACAGCACAACATCAATGTTCATAACTGCCGGGAATTGCACATCCGGCAAAAGAACATTGGGAGACGCTTTGGGAAGGTCATCATGCAGTCACGGCTTCTACGCAGTTTTCTGGCCGTTGCAGAAAACAACAGCATCACAAAAGCTGCTGAAATCCTGCATATCAGTCAGCCAGCGCTGACAAAGAGCATGCAGAAGCTCGAAGAGGAATTTGACGTAAAATTGTTTGATCGCGTGTCCACAGGCGTGCGGCTGACCAATTTTGGTGAAATCCTGTTTCAGCATGCCAAAGTCATGGAAAATGAATACCGCCATGCGGTCTCGCGGATAGATCGGCTGCGCGGAGGGCAGTCCAGCGTGTTGCGCATTGGTGCTGGTCCGGTTTGGCTGGTCAGCATATTACCGCCTATTGTGGCGCGGTTTCAGGAGCAGCAGCCTGGCGTCAACATTTCGCTGATCGGTGGTGTTATCGACACATTGGTGCCGGAGCTGATCAATGGTGAGCTTGATCTGATCTGTGTTTCGTTGGATTTCCCCAACCGGTCCGAAGTCGTCAAACAGAAATTGTTCGACATCCATCATGTTCTGATCGCTGATCCAAGCCATCCGCTGGCCAGAGAGAGCGAGGTCGATGCCCTGATGATTCACAATTATCCATGGATGGTGCTGAAAAGTGATTATGTGGGAACAGAACGCATCTCGTCCTTCTTTGCCGCTAACAGGCTGGAACCGCCGCATATTGCATTTGAAACAACATCCATTCACAGCCTGCTACAGGGGTTGAAAAGTGGTCGTTATATTGCGCATGTTCCGGCGCAGATGCTGCCGCTCGCCCATGCTATTGGCC
>CAZOCA010000627.1:0-2753 GCA_964578105.1 uncultured Pararhizobium sp. | reverse complement strand
CTGGATTTTCAAGAGGATGGCTACCTGTTCCTGGCCAATGATGCGGGTCAGGATACTCTGGAAAAAAATGTCGAGCAGCAGCGCAAGCTGAAAGCCGACATCGCGCTATTGACCCCCACCTTGCTGGAACAGCACTTCCCCTGGCTCAATACGGACGGACTGGCAGCCGGCGCTTTGGGTCTGTCCAATGAGGGCTGGTTTGATGCCCACCAGCTTCACAGTTCCATGCGCAGCGCAGTTCGCGACTGGGACGTGCCTTTGATCAAGGGATCGGTCACCGAAATCGAACATACCGACACAGAAATTCGCTCGGTGATGCTGGATAATGGGCGGCGGCTGAAATGCGGTCACCTTGTCAATGCAACCGGCCCCAATGCTGGAATTCTGACGCGTATGGCTCGCATTCGTCTGCCCATCGAGCCAAGAAAACGCAGCATCTTCATGGTCCATGGCGATTCTGCACCAGCCGAAATGCCGGTGCTTGTCGACCCCAATGGTGTGTTCCTGCGCCCGGATGGCCCCTTCCATATTTGCGGCGTCGCGCCGGACAAAACTGATGACTGCCGCAGCAGCGCCTCAGACGTGGAGCCCGATCTGCATTTGTTTAATGACATCATCAAGCCAGCACTTGCGGCACGTTTGCCCGACGTAAAAGACTTCAAGATCATCAGGTCCTGGGCTGGCCATTACGACTACAACAGTTTTGATCAGATCGCTGTTCTGGGACCTCATACCCGTCTTGAGAATTTCTATTTTGCCAACGGCTTTTCCGGCATTGGCCTGCAACAGGGCCCGGCGGCAGGGCGCGCCGTTGCCGAGCTCATTCTCCATGGAGCCTATCAGACCCTCGATCTGTCCCGTCTTGGTTTTGAACGCATTGTTGAAAACCAGCCGCTTGTAGAAGAAAACCTGATTTAGCCAGTTCGTGAATTCGATCCCCTGCCAAGTTGACTAACGCCGCCAACGGGATGATATGGATGGCTACTTGGTTCAACAGCACTGAAATGCGCTTAAGATGCAGCCTTCAAACTCCGGAGCCACACGCCCGCCAATTATCGTTCTGTCCAGCCTGGTAGCTGATGGTTCTGTGGGCGGACGGCTGGCCTGTTTTGCCCTGGAAAGGCTGGGGTTTCCGGTCTGGTTCGTGCCAACAGCCACCCTGCCCCGCCATCCCGGTCGCAGCCCATCGGTCCGCACAAATACGTCCGCTGAATTTCTGAAAGGCTGTCTGGCTGATCTATCTGAGCTGGCGAAGGCGCAGCCGATCGCTGCAGTCCTGACCGGGTATATGGGCGATGCTCAGCAGATAGACATCATCGCCGACGCCATATCCAATCTCAAAGCCACCCATCCGGACCTGCTTTATCTATGCGATCCCGTATTGGGGGATGGCGAGCAATTATATGTCACCGAGGAAACCGCGAACGCAATGCGCGACAAGCTCTGGCCGCTATGCGATATCGCGACACCCAACAGTTTTGAACTGTGCTGGCTGGAAGGCGCAGTTGATCAATCGGTCACAACCGCGCCAGCTCTGGCTGACCTTTCAAGAACAGCATCGCCGCAACGCATCGCCGTAACCAGCGTTGCCGGATTGATGAAAGGGCATATTGGCAATCTGTTAGCCACGCCCGGCACGCCTGCAATTCTATTTGAGCATTTGGCCATGCCGCACGCGCCACACGGCACAGGGGATTTGTTTGCGGCCCTCTTGCTGGGTCATTATCTGCTATCTGGCAATTGGGAAAAGGCGACAGAACGGGCAAGCGCCGCGCTGTTTGAATTGACCGCCAGAGCTGCAAAATCAGGCCTTCACGATTTGCCGCTGATTGCAGAGCAAGTGTCGCTGGAGCGACCGATGGCCTCAGTGTCCAAGCGACAAATCACAACAGCTCAAACAGGAATCAAAACCGGACAGCAAGCTGGAAAGAAGGGCAAACGGCCCGTCTTGAAACCCAGCCCTCTTTCGTAAACAAGTCCGCTCTCATAAATCAGGAACCCTCATGATAAGCAAAAGCGCTATCGAAGACGCCCACGCGCGCATCGCGCCCTATATTCGCAGAACACCTGTGATGGAAAGTAATGGCGACTTTTGCGGTCATGACACGCCCCTGTCCCTCAAGCTGGAACTGTTTCAGCACACAGGTTCTTTCAAACCGCGTGGCGCATTTAACAATCTGCTCACCAGACCAGTTCCACAGGCGGGCATCGCGGCAGCTTCGGGCGGCAATCATGGTGCCGCCGTAGCCTATGCCGCAGCGCGGCTTGGTCACAAAGCCAGAATCTTCGTGCCGGAAATATCCAGCCAGGCCAAAAAGGCAAAAATCCGTGAAGCGGGTGCAGAGCTGGTCGTGGAAGGTGCGCTCTATGCCGATGCCCTTGCCCTATGCAACGCCTATCAACAACAAACCGGCGCTATGACAATCCACGCTTACGATTCTGAGGAAACCATCGCCGGACCAGGAACGCTCGCACTTGAGTGGCTGCAGCAATCAGGCCCGCTGGACACATTATTGGTGGCAGCCGGTGGCGGTGGTCTCATCGCGGGCATTTTATTGGCATGTCAGGATGTGTGTCGGGTGATCTCCGTAGAACCAGAAGGTTCCTGCTGTCTTGCTCAGGCACTGCAGGCCGGGCGACCGATTAATGTGGACGTTGATTCAATCGCAGCGGACAGTCTTGGCGCGCAATCATTGGGCAAATTATCCTTTGAGATTTGCCAAAAATACCTTCACCGCGCAATCACCGTTCCC
>CAZOCA010000626.1:0-2760 GCA_964578105.1 uncultured Pararhizobium sp. | reverse complement strand
CTGACTGTTGGCGTGCCAGCGCTCAGCAGTCCGCAACATCTTGCCGTGATTGCCATTGAAGACACATTTGATATTGACGTGAACATCATTCCCTATGGTGGCGGTGCCCCGACAATGGCCGCATTGCTTGGTGACCAGATCGACGCTGGTATGCCCGGCGCACCTGCGGGACTGGATTCGGTCAATGCTGGCGAAGCTGTCTTTCTTGTGGCTTCAACAGAGCTGGAGCTTGTCAAATTCAAAGGAGATATGATTTCCTTTCCTGAAGCTGGCATTCCCCACGATCTTGGTATCTGGGCCGCGCTCTGGGCCCCCAAGGACACGCCCGATGATGTGATGGCTGAGTTGGCCACAATCTTCGGCGGCATGGCGCAGTCCGATGACTGGACCAATTTTGCCAGAAGCTATGGTGTGACCCCCATCTGGAAGCCATTGGATGAAGCTGAGGCTTATATTGGCGCGTCTGCCAAGAGCATGTCTGACCTTGCAAAGCTCATCAAATAAGTAAGTCGTTTGGCCCTGCCATCGGCAGGGCCAATGCTTGCCTTAGATACGGGAACCAGTACATGAGTAAACGACCAAATATCATTTTCATCACGGCTGATCAGCATCGCGGCGACTGCTTCGGATTTGAAGGACGCAAGGTCAAGACACCGCATCTCGATCAATTGGCGCGCGAAGGCACTCATTTTGCCACTTGCATCACCTCAAACCCTGTCTGTCAGCCTGCGCGCGCATCTTTGGTCACCGGTCTGCTGCCCAAAACCCATGGGGTTTCGGACAATGGCATCGATCTGGACCCTGAATTGGGTGAAAAGGGATTTGGCGGCGCTTTAACAGCCTCAGGCTACAGCACCACCCTCATTGGCAAAGCCCATTTTGCCACTGCACACACATTCGAGCCAACGGGTTCGGCAGAATGCCGAGACAGTATGGCGAATTATTCAGAAGACTGGTTTGGCCCTTATATGGGATTTTCCCATGTCGAACTGGTTGTTGAAGGGCACAATATTCATCTTCCTCTGCAGCCGCCCAATGGCCAGCATTATGAGCGCTGGTATTATGGCGATGGGCATGGCGCTGAGAAGAACGAAGCCTACTCATCTAATGTGGGGCCGGATACAAAGGATGCTCCACAGACATGGCATTCGGGGCTTCCCCCGGTATGGCACAACTCCACCTGGGTGGCCGACAGGACCATTGCACGCATCAATGAGGTACAGGACGAAGACGAGCCGTTCTTCATCTGGGCCTCTTTTCCTGATCCACACCACCCTTTTGACTGCCCTGTTCCCTGGAGCCTGTTGCATCGACCCGAAGACGTCGATCTGCCTGAAAACCGCACGCTTGATCTGGAAAAGCGCCCCTGGTGGCACAGGCAGGCATTGGAAGGTAAGCCCGACATTCGGGAAGACCTTGCGGAATTTCGCACGAAATACTCGCGCACACCGGTTATGAGTGATGATCAATTGCGTGAAGTCATCGCCAATTATTACGGCATGATAGCGCTGATTGATCACAATGTCGGTCGGATCATGGCGGAGCTTGGCCATCTTGGACTGGATGAGGATACCATCATTATCTATTCAGCTGATCATGGCGACTGGCTTGGTGATCACGGCCTGCTGTTGAAAGGCCCGATGCTGTATGACGGATTGCTGAGGGTCGGTTGCATCGTCAAAGGGCCCGGTATCCCCGCCGGAAAGCGGGTTACTGATCCTGTTTCCAATCTGGATTTTGCAGCGACGATCCTGGACTATGCAGACGCACCGCAACTGATGGACATGCACAGTCGGAGCCTTCGAGATTTAATCGAGACCGACGATGCGCACCGTGAATTTGCCTATAATGAGTGGGATTTGCGCTCTTCCCGCTCCGGTGTCGCGCTTGATCTTCGGACAGTGCGCACACAGACCCAGAGATTGAGTAAGGATATGATCAGCGGTGACGGTGAGATGTATGATCTGCTGCATGATCCAAATGAATGCGACAATCTGTATGACAATCCGGAATATGCGGATATGCGGGCATCACTTGAAGGCATGATCGCATCACGTCCGGATGATGCACTTCCAAGCCAATTGCCACAGGTGGGGATGGCCTGACGGCCACCCCTGAAACGGCGACTTCTATCCGTGGATAAAGTCCGGATTGTTAAGCGTTTCCGGCTTTATTTCGATTGAGAAACCCGCTGCTTTTGGTGCCTGATAGGCGCCATCTTCCACCACGCAGGGATCAATGAAGTGCTCATGAAGGTGATCTACAAACTCAATCCGTTTGCTGTCCTTCTCCCCTGAAATGGCGACATAGTCGATCATCGACAGGTGCTGGACATATTCACACAAACCCACACCACCAGCATGTGGCCAGACTGGCAGGCCATATTTGGCGGCCATCAGCTGCACGGCCAGCACTTCGTTCAAGCCGCCAATGCGACAGGCATCGATCTGAACAATATCAATGGCACCGCCAGCGATGAATTGTTTGAACAGGATGCGGTTCTGGCACATTTCGCCTGTTGCCACTTTGATGGGCGCGATTGCGTCGCGGATGGTCTTGTGGCCAGCAACATCATCCGGGCTGGTGGGTTCTTCAATGAAGAACGGCCGCACGAAAGCCAGTTCCTTGACCCAATCGATGGCTTCGTTGACTTCCCAGACCTGATTGGCGTCGATCATGATGGTCATGTCTTCGCCCAGTTCTTCCCGGGCAATTGTCAGACGGCGAATATCGTCTTGCAGATCTCGCCCCACCTTGAAT
>CAZOCA010000625.1:0-2767 GCA_964578105.1 uncultured Pararhizobium sp. | reverse complement strand
ACCGTGGCGGCAATGACCGCGGTGGAAACGACCGTGGCGGCAATGACCGCGGTGGAAACGACCGTGGCGGCAATGACCGCGGTGGCAACGACCGTGGCGGCAATGACCGTGGCGGAAACGACCGTGGTGGAAACGATCGTGGCAGCCAGGGTGGTGGCAGAAACTAGCACTGCAACCGGAATTCAGGCAATCAGAATGATATGATGCCTTGAACTCTGGAACATCCAGGTAAATCGCAAAATTGATACGGCATCATGCTCATCGCATGGTGCCGTATTTTTTGGGTTTCCAGGCAAAGGTTCCTGCTCCCGTCTGACCAGGTGGCACACCAATCTTGGGACACATCAGCTCTCAAAGATTGAAATTCCCACGAATTATCAGATTTACCGTACTAAATGGTGACCTTTGGCTGATGATCTGGTAACAGACCATCCAATGTGATGCGAAAAGTCGGCTTACTGTGTCGGCGCGGGCATCTTAACGATATGTCTGAACGGAAAATCCAGTTCAGATCTGTAAAATACTGTAGATAAGGAATCCTATGGCTAAGGAAGAAATCCTTGAGTTTCCCGGTGTGGTCACCGAGTTGCTGCCAAACGCGATGTTTCGTGTGAAGCTGGAAAACGACCATGAAATCATTGCCCACACAGCGGGCCGCATGCGTAAAAACCGTATCCGGGTTCTGGCAGGCGACAAAATTCTTGTGGAAATGACGCCTTACGATTTGACAAAAGGGCGCATTACCTACCGCTTTAAGTAATCAGAACGACGCTTCCAGCGTCGCTGCTTGCGAGTAAATTGTAAATATGGCCGCCAAATCCACTCCCAAATTGGTTCTTGCATCATCCTCACCAAGGCGGCTTGCTCTGCTACAACAGGTCGGGCTGCAGCCGGATCGTTTGCAGCCGGTAGACCTGGACGAAACACCACGTCGTCGTGAAAGCCCAAGGGCATTGGCAATCCGCCTTGCAACCGCAAAGGCGAAGACAGCGCGTGAGATGCTTGTGGCCATGGCTAAGTCCATGGACTCCAAGGAGAGCGAGTTTGCGGACCTTGCACCAAAAACCGAACGCTATGACGATGCGTTTATCCTTGGTGCAGATACGGTTGTTGCTGTCGGTCAACGCATATTACCCAAAACCGAAACAGTGAATGAAGCCGTCGAGGCGTTGGAACGTTTGTCAGGCCGCGCCCATCGGGTTTACACAGGCGTTGCCTTTGTCACGCCAAGAGGTGGGCTGCGCAAGCGGTTGGTTGAATCCAAAGTCCGCTTCAAAAAGCTGTCACGCATCGAAATTGATGCCTATCTGGCATCTGATGAGTGGCGCGGCAAAGCTGGCGGCTACGCTATTCAGGGTTTGGCCGCAGCCTTTGTGACCAATCTTCAGGGCTCTTACACCAGTGTGGTGGGCTTGCCCCTGTTTGAGACCGTTTCCCTGCTGCAGGGAGAGGGTTTCCCGGTTGTGCTGAACTGGCTGAACCACGAATAATCACGGCAAACCGCATTACACGACTGTTGACTGGGTCCAGGCGATCGCGATGATACACATCAAAAGCGAGCAGATATGACCAGCGGTACCATTACACGCGTCAATTTCGATCAGACACGACACAAGCTCCTGACAGAACAGCAGATGCGCGACACTGAACAGCGCGCAATCGCATCCGGTCAGGTAACCGGACTATGCATGATGGAAACTGCCGGGTGCGGTGTGGTGGATGCCCTGTTGCAATCCCATCCGCAATTTCGGGAGAATGTGTGCCACGCCGCAGTGTTGTGCGGCCCGGGCAACAATGGCGGTGATGGCTACGTCATTGCACGGCGCTTGCACCAGCTTGGGTGGAACGTCACCGTCTTTCACTATGGCATTCCCGACAGGCTTCCCACTGACGCTGCGGAAAATGCACGATTGTGGGCACAGCTTGACGGCAGCCGGCCTCTGTCTGAGCTGACCGCGTCGGACATTTCTGGTCAGGACGTTGTGATCGATGCCTTGTTCGGCACAGGCCTGACGCGTCCGCTTGGCACCGAAATCGTTACAAAACTGGATATGGTGGCGCAGCACGCCAAAACCATTATTGCGGTGGATATGCCATCCGGGGTGGGTGCCGACAGCGGTCAGATGCTCAAAAGCGCACAGGCCGAGACACCCCCAGCAGCCAACGCGCCTCCATTATCCTGGCCAAGAGCGGATCATATTGTCACCTTCCAGCGCATGAAGCCCGGCCATCTCTTTTGGGTCGATGCCATGGCCAAAGAGATAAATGCAGACAAAACCGTCCCTGTTCTTACGATTGTTGATCTCGGTATCGAGGATTTTGAACCATCCTGTGGGAGCCAATCCGATGATTCTGACCCTGATCACCCAATATACACCGGCGGAATTCCCGCCGGGCTGAATAAGCCCAATCTGGCCCATAAATATCAGCACGGTCATGCGGTGGTGTTTGCAGGCGGAAGTGGCCATGGCGGGGCCGGGCGGTTGGCTGCAAGGGCCGCGTTACGCGTTGGGGCGGGCGCTGTCACTCTGACTTGTCCAACTGCCGCTCTGATTGAAAACGCTGCGCAACTGAATGCAATCATGCTGACACCAATTGCAACGGTGGCCGAGCTGGAAGTCCTTCTCAAGGACAGCAGAAAAAACACCCTGTGCCTGGGTCCGGGCATGGGGCGTGGTCAAAACACCAGATCACTGGTCTGTGCAGCGCTCAAGAGCGAGCGCCCGATTGTGCTGGATGCAGATGCCCTGACCAGCTTTGAAGAGGA
>CAZOCA010000624.1:0-2769 GCA_964578105.1 uncultured Pararhizobium sp. | reverse complement strand
CGTTTTCTGTCCTCTCAGCGCCGCAACGATTTCAGAATGTTCCTTGCGCGTGCTGTCGCGGCCTGCGCGGCGCTGAGAGGACAGAAAACCTACGCGCCAAAGACGTGCATTATAGGAGGCATGTGTTTCGGCCAGAGGCAGATTTCCTGCAGCTTGAACGATGGCTTGATGGAACCGCATATCTGCCTGAAATCCGGCCAGCTTACCGTCACCATCATCTGTGTTTACTTCAGCGATTGCAGCGTTGGTGTTTGCAATTTCGCGCAGTTCGGCATCGCTGCAATGGATGCAGGCCAACTCGCCGGCAAGCGCTTCCAAGGCGCCCTGAACGCGCAGGCAATTGTTGATTTCTTCAAGAGATGGATTGGCGACAAATGGCCGGCGCGCCGCTGTAAACTGAATCAACCCTTCACCAGCCAGAAGGCGGATGGCTTCACGTAAGGGCGTGCGGCTGATCCCGAGTGCCTCGGATAAATCGCGCTCTGGAAGGCTGATACCAGGCGGCAGCTTTTCCAGTAGGATCATGCTGCGCAGGGTCTGGGCTGCATCTTCAGCAAGGCTGAGACTTCGGGATACGCGCCCTTCTGTTCCCATCAGACCCTTCAGGTCTGCAACTTTGCTCACGTCAGGTCCCCCAATTCAAAACCACGGGGTTCAGCGGGCGGATCAACTCCAATAATTGCTGCCGGGTGTCCGGATGCAAAGGTGCGATGGGATGGCGGCAAAAATCTGATTTGATCACGCCCCCTTCCATCATGGCGGCTTTTGCAGAGCGAAATCCGCATTGGCGGTTCTCGAAATTAATCGCTGGCAATACCCGCGCGTACTGGGCCATCGCCTGCTGTCTGTCGCCTGCCGCATGGGCGGTCAGGACGGGCTTGATCTGGTCCGGAATCATGGCCGATGTCATGGAGCCTGTGGCTCCTGCATCAAGATCGGCCATCAGGGTGATGGCCTCTTCGCCGTCAAACGGCCCCTCAATAGCGCTGCCACCTGCCGCAATCAAAGCGCGCAATTTTGCAGCGGTCTGGGCGCACTCGATCTTGAAGAGTTTCAGCATCTCGATCTCCTGCGCCATTTTCACAAGTAATGGCACTGGAAGATCAACGCCTGACAGGGGTGCATCCTGCACCATGATGGGAATGCCGACTTCCCCGACACGTGCAAATTGCTCAAAGGTCTGCTCGGCAGTGCCGCGCATCAATGCCCCGTGATAGGGGGGCATCATCATCACGATTTGTGCGCCCAGTTCCTTGGCTTCCCGCGCGCGATCGACGACAATGTCGGTGGCAAAGTGGCTGATGGTCACAATGACTGGAATGCGTCCGGCAACATGTTCAAGAGATGTGCGGGTCAGAATCCGGCGCTCCTCATCGGTGATGAGAAATTGCTCGGAGAAATTTGCGAGAATGCAAATTCCGTCGACCTGCTGATCGATCATGCAATCCAGAACTCGTTTCATGCCATCGATATCAATTGCACCTCCGGGTTCAAACTGGGTTGGCGCGACGGGCCAGATTCATTGAAAGTTTGCCATGAACGCTGCTCCTGAGCTTATTCAATGATTTCAAATTTTTTCAGATGTTTGTCTGAAATGGAGATTCCCAGGCCGGGCGTGTCATCGTCCAACTGCAGATAGCCATCGACTGCGTCGGGATCGCCCTCGAAGATATAGTAGAAAAGCTCGTTGCCGACCTCCACGTCAAAGACCGGGAAGTATTCGCTGATGGGGCAGTTCACATTGGCCATCGTCAGGTGATAATTGTGCATCTGGCCCGCATGGGGAATGACCGGAATCTGATTGGCTTCCGCAATGGCGTTGATTTTTTGCGCGGCCGTAATGCCTCCGACGCGGTTTGTGTCATATTGCAAGATGCTGACGGCTTTCTTTTCGATCAGGTCTTTGCAGCCAATGATTGAGTATTCATGCTCGCCGCCGGAAATGGGAACAATGCCCATGGCGTTCAGCTCGGCATAGCCCGCCACGTCATCGGCGATGACTGGCTCTTCGAGCCAGCGCGGCTCATATTTTTCAAGCTTTGGCAGCATGCGTTTGGCGTAATCAAGCGTCCAGCCCATATAGCATTCCAGCATCAGATCATTGTCATAACCAATGACCTCGCGCAGTGCTTCAACGCGTTTCAGATTTTCGCGCATGCCCTGCATGCCGTCTTTTGGGCCGTAGCCAAAGCGTGACTTATAGGCGTTGTAGCCGTTTTTCATGGCCTCTTCGGCCTCTTGTTGCATGGCTGGCACCGAGTCGGCATAGAGCTTGGAGTAGTAGACCGGAATTTTTTCCTTGGTGCGCCCGCCCAGTAGCTTGAAAACAGGCTTTCCGACTTGCTTGCCCATCAGATCCCAGATCGCAATATCGATTGCTGAAATGGCTGTCATACCGATGCCCTTGCGACCCCAGGCATGGGTGCGACGGTACATTTTCTCCCAGATATAGGCATAGTCAAAGGGATCTTCGCCAATCACCAAAGGGGCGTAATATTCGTCGATGGCCTTTTTGACCACGACCGGTGCAAGGGCCGCATTCCCGATACCGATTGTGCCATCTTCGCTTTCGACTTCGCAGGTCAGCCATTGGTAAAATCGAAAGGACGACATGGCATCGCCACGCTCCCACAACACATCTGAAGCATTGGTGCAGAAATTGCCCTGCGGAGGAACGGTTGGACCGGTCCAGTTCCAGACCCGTGTGCGAATGGATTTGATGCGACTCATGATCAGGAACCTTTTTTAAACGCTGGCCGTGGCCCTGTG
>CAZOCA010000623.1:0-2769 GCA_964578105.1 uncultured Pararhizobium sp. | reverse complement strand
CGTCTGGCTTGGCTGGTGTTTCGGGTTTGGCTATTTTCTGGCGGGGCTGTGGTGGATTGGTGCTGCGGTTCTGGTTGATGGACCGACCTTTGCCTGGGCCCTTCCCTTTGCTGTTGCCGGACTTCCGGCCGTGCTTGCCCTTTTTTGGGGGCTTGCCTGCGCAATTGCCTTGATGTTCTGGCGGTCTAACCCGCTGAAGATTGTCAGCCTCGTGTTCTTTCTTACCTTTGCTGAGTATTTCCGTGGGTTCATTCTGACAGGGTTTCCCTGGAACGCGATTGGCTATGGTGCCATGCCCAATGCGCTGTTCATGCAAAGCGCCAGTGTCTTTGGCTTATGGGGCGTGACCGCTTTTACGTTTCTGGCGGCCTTCAGCCCTGCTCTTTTGGTATTGCCCAGCACAGGCAAGGAAAGCACCGGCAAGGAGCGCGTCCACAAAAAGGCGTTGCTCATATGTGTGGATCTCAGACTGCCAGCTAATACCGTATTTGACGCGCTCCGATTGCTACAGACGCAGCCAGACATTGCCTCTGACGATCCGGTAATGCTGCGCTTGCTGCAGCCGAATATCAGCCAGCAGGACAAATGGCGCCAAGGCAATGAGGAGGCTGTCTTCCAGACCTATCTGGATCTCAGTTCTGCGCCGGGACTTGATGGCATTGACGCATTGATCTGGCCGGAATCGGCCTTTCCATTTCTCGTCATGCAAAGGCCAGATGCCCTGTCACGCATTGATGCCTTATTGCCCGATGGTGTGAGACTGCTGAGCGGAGCGGTGCGGGTCAAGCCGCCGGAAATGACCTTTTCGAACACGCCGCCCAAGCTTAAATTCTACAATGCCCTGATAGACTTCAATGATCGGGCTGTACCCGTGGGGTTTTACGACAAGCAACACCTTGTGCCATTCGGAGAGTTTATCCCGTTTGGTGGACTTGTTGAGCGTTTTGGCATTTCCAATCTGGTGAACATGCCTAGCGGTTTCGCCCCAGGTGTTGGCGGTAATTTGATGCGGTTTGATGTGCCTGCAGAGGCAGAGAGCAAACTGCCCCCTGCGCAGGTCCTGATCTGTTATGAAGTGATTTTTCCGAATTTTTCATCACGCGGCCCCCTTTCAGAGGACGATCCGAGCCACTCAAACAATCCTGCACAATGGATTTTGAATATCACCAATGATGCCTGGTTTGGCAGCCTTACCGGACCCTATCAACATTTTCACCAGGCAAGAGTGCGGGCAGTCGAAGAAGGTCTTCCTCTGATCAGGGTGGCCAATACAGGCATCAGCGCTTCGGTTGATCCGTTTGGCCGTATTGAGAAAAGCCTGCCACTGGGAACAGCTGGCATCATTGATACTGTGTTGCCATCAGCGCTGGCATCCACCTTCCAAAAACGCTTTCCAGACATCGCTTTCGCCATCGTCATGGCCATTTTGGGGCTCATGCTTTTGGTCGGTCAGATTTTTATCAAGCCGGAAGATGCTGTTTAGAGTGATAGGCGCAGATCAAGTCTGAGCCACTTTCTTTCAAAACGAATCACTTTCTTTGAGACTCTGTGTCTCGCTGCAGGGACATTCAGAGAACATCACACTTAAAAGGTGCAATTTTGGCACGTCCGTATCAAAAGATGCATATTAGAGGTTGATAATTGCCAAAATCGCAGTTTTTTAATTGATCGTGCGAAATTCGCACGATAAACATATATCTCAAAGTCAAAACTTTCCTCTGAATCTTCAGAGTTTCATCTAGGTGAAACCTTTGAGCAGGAATTACGGGACGGTTTTGACATCACGGACCTGAGAAGTGTGTGCCAGATGGAAACCAAGCCAAAACCAATAAACAAGAAACGCCCCAACCCAATTGATGCTCATGTGGGCAGCCGTGTGCGGTTGCGCCGAATGATGCTTAATATGAGTCAGGAAAAACTTGGCGAGCAGCTTGGTATTACCTTTCAGCAGGTCCAGAAATACGAAAAAGGGACCAACCGGATTGGGGCCAGCCGTCTGCAGGCAATTGCCAATATTCTTCAGGTGCCCGTTGCGTTTTTCTTTGAAGATGCGCCCGATGTTTCGCCCATAGCCAAAGAAGGCTTTGTTGAGTCCGGAGCCACAAGTCATGTGATGGAGTTTCTGTCGACCAATGAAGGGCTTCAGTTGAACCGGGCTTTTGTAAAAATCAAAGATGCAAAACTGCGCAAGAGTGTGGTCGATCTGGTGCGCTCAATGGCCGGCGATATTGACGAGTAGCAGCGTATGGTTGGATTCTCTCAATTGGATCAAACATAGCAGTTACTAGGGTGCGGACCCTAGGTCTCATCTGGCCTTGACGATTCATATAAAAACCTCCACATAAGGAATTCCTTATATGGCCTCGCATGTCCTGTGCGAGGCTCAATTCTTATGTGCGCGCCAAATAGGCTGCGAGGAACGCAAAGGCAGCGATTTCGTATCTCTGGTTTCTGAGAAATTATGAAAAACTATCTTTTCACAAGTGAATCCGTGTCCGAGGGCCATCCTGACAAAGTCTGCGATCGCATTTCTGATGAGATCGTCGATGCCTATCTGGGAGCTTATGACCAGTCCCGCGTGGCTGTGGAGACACTTGCGACCACGAACAAGGTTGTTATTGCTGGAGAATCGCGCGGCCCGGAAGAAGTCAACAGCGAGATGATGTCAGCGCTCGCGCGCAAGGCAATCCGTGATATCGGCTATGAGCAGGACGGATTTCACTGGGAAACCTGCGACATTGAGGTTCTGGTTCACAAGCAGTCCGACCA
>CAZOCA010000622.1:0-2773 GCA_964578105.1 uncultured Pararhizobium sp. | reverse complement strand
CGGTTTGCTGGCCTTGGATGGGCCGGTCTCCAGACCATCCAGTGTGAAATCATCCGCATCGAGGCGGATGTGCATTGCCTCGAAAACACCGATTTCATCAAAGCGTTGTGCGCGTTCTGACAGGGCTTCCAGAAAGTTCTGGGCGCTGGCTCTTGCGTTGGATGTCATGACAACATCGCTGTCTGCTCCATCCAGCGCTTCGTCCAATGTCGCGACCAGACCTTTCAGGGCATCGCGAACCGTATCGAATTGCAGGATTGGCTCGGGCTGATCGCTCTGGTTTTCGCCATTGGCGGGCAACGCATCCAGCAAGAAGCGTGCAGCTGTGAAGGCCGCAACAAAGGAAGAGGTGTTTTGCAGATTATGGAAATGCTGGGCAGCCTCGCCGCTCAAGGCACCTGCGCGGTTTTGCTGTTGCAGCTTTTCCAACTCGGTCTGCCGGGCAAAGACATCGGCGACCGCTTGGCCAACGGCCATTCCACGGCGCAATTTATACACCAGCGCATGTTCTTCAGGCGTCAGCAGCGTATCATCGGGGTGGATGGACTGCAGTCGCTGCAAAAAGCGGATATCCCGCGCCTGTCGCTGCGGAGCTGTTGAGACTGTACTGACGAAGCGTCGCCGTGTACCTGCAATTTCAGTCTTGGATCGGCTGCGGTCCTCCGTCACCAATACACTGGTGCGTTCCAGCAATGCCTGCATGTTGCCGACATGTTTGGCGATGTCCTTTTCGGACAAGGTGGTTAAGCCGATATCCATGATACTTATTCCTTATATTCTCTCGCTCAGACCTGCCGGATTATATCGTCTTCACTGACAATAGAGCACTGATAGCGCCCAAACACCTCAGCTGCCATGCCGCTGGCATAGACCGCCTGGTAAGCTGCATGCGGGACAAGCGCATGATATTCCACCGCACTGACGCCCTGTTGTACGCAATCAATGTCATCGGTGTTGATGTGAAAAATCTGTTCCGGCGGGCTCTGGCTCCAGAACCGGCGCTGGCCGGGTTTTTCGCTTTCCGAAAACAACTCCTGCATGGTCCAGGTCAAAAGCCAACTGTCGCCTGTGGCATCCACCTTGTCCAACAATCCCTGCACCAGTTCATTGTGCTTGGTTATGCCACCGGCGTAAAATGGCCCCAGCACAAAGCGGCGCAATTGTTTGGGGTGCAGATTGTCAAAGGCATTGTCCAGCGCAGTGCCGATGGTGGTCAGCGTCAGGCTGTAAGAGGAATTGGCTTCCAAAAACTTTGTGAACTCCGCCGAGATCTCCTTGTTTGGCAGCCCATCCATGCCTTGCTCCGCCTTGCTGCGCGATGGTTTGCCCGAAGGTGGACGAATGGCTTCGTTGAATATAAGTGCAGCCTTCCCCTCAGCCACTTCCTTGGAGGAATCCTCTACCACCATTGTGTAGAGCAACGGCATGTTGGCGGTGCCGTCATAGGTGGACCAATAGACCACATAATAGGGTCGATCATTTTTCGGGTTTTTGGAAATGCGGATGGTCTTGGGCGGTGTGAATGCGGGGAAAATACCATCAACCGCCGCCACGCGGCGCAGTTCCTGATAAAACAGCCGTTCGGCCATCTGCTTTTGCAACGCTTCCGGCTTCTTGCGGGCCGACAACATCTGATCGACCATTTTGCGTTTGATCGTGGTTGGGTTTGGCAGGGCTTTCAGTCGTTCCTGGGCCTGATTTTCGGCTTCGGAAAGTGCCATGATTTCCTGCAAGACAGGAAACCCGCTTTCATTGAGATCGATGCGAAACCGATCCTGATAGCGGGCCTGCAACGCAAAGGCGTTCGTGGAATTTTCCAGCCGTGTCAGATTGGCGGTCATGACCGCGCCCAGAATGTCATGAGGCCGTGCGCCCCATGGCCCCTGATCGCGCGCCACGACAGCGCGCTCCAGAAAGACAATGGCCGATTTCAAAGCATTGAAATAGCGCACCAGAACCGATTGCGAACTCACAGAGAACTCCTAAAAGTCTCGACTAGGACGCGTTGTATTCTGCGGCCTGATGCTTGTCCATAACGTCGGAGAAGCGCCGTGTAAACGCATCATCAGCCAGTTGCTTGCGGCGCTGGATTTCAGCGGAATTGACCATGGACTGCTCATGCATCTCCAAAAGGTCGGCAATGTGAGACTGCGCCGCAGCTCCAATGCCAGCCATGGTCTGCTCCGCGGCCAGATCGACCTTGGACCCCAGCGTGTTGATCTTATGGGCAACATCCTGCTGAGCAGCTGTTTTCAACGAGTCTTCCAGCGATTTGTACAATACGATGCGCTGTTCAGTATCGATTTTCAGCTTGTTGATCAGTGTGTTCTGCGCAGCAATCTGGTTGTTCAGACTGTCAATGAAAGTCTGGAACATCGACGTATAGCGCTCCAGAGTCTGGGACGCGGCCAGCAATTCCTGCTCCTTGGCCTGTGCCTGATTGTAATCGGTCGCCATTTCAGAGCGTTTTGTTTCCAGCTCTGTACGCTCCTGCTGGTCAGTGGTGGCTGCGATCTGGTTCTCAAGATCCATCAGCGCCGGGTTCAGATCTTCAATCCTCTGCTGGGTTTCCTGCAGAGCATCGGTGGCGGCAACTACGTGTTGCGCAGCGATCACGGTGGGCGCGGTGCGGTGACGTTCGTCAACCCGTCGGCCGCACCCAAAGGTGTCGTCGGCGCCGGTAACAGCCTGGTCGGCGCAGCCGTGGGTGACGATATCGGCAGCAGCGGGATCCAGTCCCGCTCGCCACGTGAGACGGCGTCGAGGTCGTCTT
>CAZOCA010000621.1:0-2782 GCA_964578105.1 uncultured Pararhizobium sp. | reverse complement strand
GCTAAATCGTGGATATACGCCCGGAAATCACATCGAAGACAATTCGAGGGGAAACAGGAAACTTCATCTAAAAATCTGGTATCCCGCGACCGTTGAAAACAAAAAGAAATATGCCCGCGATACCTTATGGAGTGACTTCCATAATTCAGAGCAATTCTCATGGGTTGAACGTTTTTTTACTGCCTATCTTAAAAACATTAAAACGCACTCCTTTAAGGCAGCTCCCATTGCTTCTGATCGCGCAGACCGATCAGTTCTAATATACAATCACGCTCTACTTTCTACAGCATCAGACAACACGCTTTTGATGGAGTTTTTAGCCAGCCATGGCTATGTCATTGTCAGCATTCGGCACGAAGACCAACGACACGAATATGCTTCGCTGCAAGAAAACCTGTCTGAGGAGGAACAAGCCAGGGATCTGGAAAACTTCAAAAAATTGGGCGCGGATATTGATAGGAAGGCGCGCGCGGTGTTGTCGTTGCAAACCTATCAGGCAAACAAAACGCTGCCTGTAATCGTTAGGCGACGAGCATTAGACACTGAATATGTGATTGATAATCTCAATTCCATTTTGAACACCATACCAGGATGCATGGACGGCACCTGCGTGAATGAACACAAGTTAGGCCTTGTGGGCTTATCACTGGGAGGAGCTGTTGCGACCGAGCTTTGTAAAAGAGATCAGCGATGCCGAGCAGCGGTCAACCTGGATGGCGGTATCTTCGGAACCAATATCCAAGCGCCTGTCACCATTCCTTACCTCATGCTCTACAGCGAACTCAATGAGGGCGGAAATGACTTCCTCAAAGAGGCGTCGGGCCAAACCTATCAGGAACATACAATTAAAGGTGCCATGCATCTGGATTTCCATGACGCGACTTTCGCTCTTCCCGCATTGCGTTGGTTTAGATTGCTCGGACAAATTGGTGGTAAAGAGATGACCCATCAAAAAAACGAACTTGTTTTGAATTTTTTGAATGACAATCTGTGAAACAGCAAACCAACCAGAACATCAGGCCACCTCTTCGGTTCCGGGGCCATGTCGTCCTATCGTTTGAGGTCCTAAGATGATGCCAAATCCGGCCCTGGCAGTCATTGGCAGCGTTTATCGTGCCCTGTCAGCTATCCCGCATATGAACTATCAAACGCGTTGGACTGCAACTTTCCTTCTCTCAAAAGGTGTTGCACAGTATATGCGACGGATAACGCATCGTCGCGCGCATCATGCCCCTTCAGCGGCGGATGGTCGACATCATAATAATCGGCTAATTTGTTACTCGGCGTCCGTGCCAAATCCTCAACCGGCATGCCCGCCGCGAGCAAGAGTTTGACGGCATTGTCGAACCGGTTTGCCGGGATAGTCGGTTCAATGCCAGCCACATAGCAACTGATTGCAAGCATATTCAACTCGTCCTTGCCCCAGGACCAGAAGCGAGCCCCCTGTGAGAAACTGTCGATGTGAGTGAGAGCTTCCGACAAAGAAACACCCTCAGCGTCAATATTCTCTTCAGTGATTCCGGTCAGCTTTGTGAAAAATGGATCAAGCGCATATCGCTCGCCGTTGCGGTCGATCGGCACAACATAGACCATGAACGTATCCAGAATCGGGAAATCATCCTCCAATCCCAGTTTTACTGCACCAATCTGAGCAATAACTGGATCGGGGTCGTCAGCGGCGCACCAGAACCGCCGCTGCGACCCTTCAAGACAAAGAAACTCGCAGTCGAAAAGGATCGCCGTTCTCATGATCGTGATGTCCAAGGTTCATTGGCCAAAGTCATCTGCAATTCTAATGGAACGCCTGCCAAGGGCAAGGCTCGTTCACTCTGCTGTCGGTGGCACTGGTTTCACAAAGGCAGCATCTGCATTGGACCCCATACCGATGAATTTCTTTCTGTGGCGAATGTCAGTCTCTCGGCAGCCTCACCTAACCATTAGACACCCATCGATCATAATTGCATTGACTAATAGCTAAACGACTATGTATTGTTAGGCTATGACCGACCGTCTCGAACAATCCAAAGCTCTAGCAAGTGATGCACGACTATCCATTCTGGGATGGCTAGCAGACCCGGATACACATTTTCTGCATCAGGTGACGGGCAATCCATCAGAGATCGGTGTCTGCGTCACTCTTCTGTCCGAGAAACTTGCGATGGCCCAACCGACGGTGAGCCGCCATCTTGAGCTGTTACGTCGGGCGGGTTTCCTGAAAGTTGAAAAGATCGGCCGCTGGTCTTTCTTCAAGCGAGACGAAGTAGCAATCTCCGACTTCAAGGCTTGGATCAATGAGCATCTTTGAAAAAGCCGATGCAAAGCTGTTGCCCGGCTTTAAGCGCCGCCCAGTCGCGATTGACGGCAAACGCGTCATGACGCTGATTGCTGGCAAGGGGCCACCGCTTTTGATGCTGCACGGCGATCCACAGACGCATTTGTGCTGGCATCACCTGGCGCCAGCCCTCGCCAACAAGTTCACGGTCGTGTTGACAGATATTCGAGGCCGCGGAGAAACCCATAAACCTTCCCATATTGAAGGGCAAAACGCCTATACGAAGCGCGAGATGGCCGCTGAACAGCTCTCGGTCATGCACGCATTGGGTCATGAGACCTTTTCGCTAGTCGGTCACGACAGGGGCGCACGCGTCGCGCGTCGGCTGGCACTGGATTACCCTGAGGCGGTCGCGCAACTCGTTGTCATGGATATTATCCCCGCCCACGACTTCTACGAGAACACCAACGCAGAGATAGCGCAGGACTATTTCTACTTTTCGTTTCTCAC
>CAZOCA010000620.1:1327-2787 GCA_964578105.1 uncultured Pararhizobium sp. | reverse complement strand
TTGCTCCTAGTCTGCAAACAAACCGATCCCGACTATTTCACCACCCATAAAGGGTACGCACCCTAGGAATTTTCACGATGACCGCACCCCTTCTTGACGGACCACGCCTTGCTCCCCAATCCGGCGGCGCAGCAAAGCAATTGATTGTCTTTCTCCATGGCTATGGAGCTGATGGCAATGATCTGATCGGGATTGGCGGTCAATGGGCTGAGCAAATGCCGGATGCAGCTTTTGTCTCGCCGCACGCGCCCGAAGCTTGCGCCATGGCCCCTGTAGGGCGGCAATGGTTTCACCTCACATTGCGCGATCCATCGGAATATTGGCGCGGTGTTGTGGCTGCCCGTCCAGCCCTGGACGCATTCCTGGATGCGGAGCTGGCCCGGCTGGGCCTTACCGACAAGGACATGGTTCTGGTTGGCTTCAGCCAGGGGTCAATGATGGCCATGCACACAGGTCTGCGCCGCAAAAACCCTCTGGCGGGCATTGTTGCCTATTCCGGTCTATTGGCCGGCCCTGAACACCTTCAGGCGGAACTGACGGGCAAACCACCGGTGTTTCTGGCCCATGGCACCCATGATGAAGTGGTGCCCTTTGCATTGATGGCCGCTGCCGAATCAGCACTGAAAGCGGCAGATGTTCCGGTCATCAGCCATGCGGCACAGGGCATGGGTCATGGTATTGACGGGATCGGCCTGGCCACGGGGCTGGCCCACTGTCAGAGCGTTCTCAAAGGCAACTAGGGTCTCGGCCCAATTGAATCCGCACCCTAAGCTGCGCGATCGCCACTATATCTTGTGTGCGACGTAAAAGCGCTTCACAAGACTGACATAGTGATTATACATTATGCCCGTGAATTGCAGAGCGTTGGCACTGTGCTGCCGTGATGTAGAGGAGCCTGGTGTGACTGAACATGTGTCACTCGATGCCCATCCGGCATTGGTGCTGAATGCGGATTTTCGTCCGTTAAGTTATTATCCGCTGTCGCTGTGGTGCTGGCAGGATTCTATAAAAGCTGTTTTTCTGGAACGGGTGAACATCGTTTCCGAATACGATGTCTATGTGCATAGCCCATCGACAAAAATGCGGGTTCCAAGCGTTGTCAGCCTGAAGGATTACGTTCAGCCCTCGCGCTATCCGGCCTTCACACGATTCAATGTTTTTCTGCGGGACAAATTTCAATGTCAATATTGCGGGTTCGACAGGGATTTAACCTTTGACCATGTGATACCGCGCTCCAAGGGCGGCATAACAAGCTGGGAAAACGTCATCACCGCTTGCGCACCCTGCAATCTGCGCAAGGCCAACAAGACGCTGAAACAGGTGGGCATGAGTGCACGCAGCAGGGCCATTCAGCCCACCGTGCACGAATTGCATAATAATGGCCGCTATTTTCCACCCAACTATCTGCATGATAGCTGGATGGATTATCTGTATTGGGATGCAGAGCTGGAGCCCTGAGC
>CAZOCA010000620.1:0-1227 GCA_964578105.1 uncultured Pararhizobium sp. | reverse complement strand
TGCATGATAGCTGGATGGATTATCTGTATTGGGATGCAGAGCTGGAGCCCTGAGCCCCAGATTTTCGAAAAGTTTCTCGATCAGGCATCCGGATCAAGCACTTCCATTTTTGGTGGCAGAAAAGCCGCCAGCAGGCCAAGCGCACCCAGCATCATGGTGGACACAGCATTCCATCCGGCAAAGGACAGGCCAAGGAAGCGCCCGGCAGCTTCCGTGCAACTGATCAGTTTCACAGTTTCCAATTGGGCCAGCAGCGTGCTGGTGTCATCTGACAGGACGGCACTGCCGCCACAATCGGTGGGTCCTGGCCAGAACGCCCATTCCGCACCAGCATGATAGATTGCCAGATAAAGGCCCCATGCCATGCAAATGGCAAAGTTGAAAAACAGCAGCCGACCCAGCTTTGACCGCGAATTGAGTTTGGTCACAATCAGCGCTGCGATCAGCAGTGGAATGCCAATATAGTAAGGAATTCGTTGCTCCAGGCACAGGGCACAGGGGATATAACCGCCGATCAGCTGAAAGCTCCAGGCTCCGCTAATCGCGGCCAGTGCCAGCAGCAGGGCCAGAAGGGCGAAGCCCATACGCGCGCCTGCGCTGTTGTCTTTTCTAAGCGGCTTGTCACTCACGCGTCCAAATTCCTCAAATCATGTAGCGGGCGACCACAAAGCCCCCCACCAGAATTGCCAGCGATACGGCAAAAACAAGGCCAAGTCGCTTTTCTATAAAGGTCCGTACAGGTGGTCCAAAGACATAGATCAGTCCTGCCACGGCAAAAAACCGAATGCCGCGGGCCACAATGCTGGCAAGTATGAACACGGGAAGGCCAAGCCCGGTTGCACCGGAGGCAATGGTAATGACCTTGAACGGGAACGGTGTCAGCCCGGCCATCAGAACCACCCAGACGCCCCATTCATTGTAGCGCTCGGCAAATTCATCAAACTTGTCCGCATAGCCATAAAAGCCAAGAATCGGCTGCGCTACGGCTTCAAACAGCAGCGCGCCAATGGCATAGCCCAGCAACGCGCCAAGTACTGACGCCACCGTACACAAAAACGCATACCACCAGGCTTTCGCCCGGTTGGACAGCACCATGGGAATCAGCAGCACATCCGGCGGAATGGGAAACACCGAGCTTTCGATGAAGGACACAAAGGACAAAGCCCAGGCTGCATGCTTCTTAGCCGCCAGTTCCAGCGTCCAGTCATAAAGACGACGCAGTGGAGA
>CAZOCA010000619.1:0-2789 GCA_964578105.1 uncultured Pararhizobium sp. | reverse complement strand
CACAAGACAGAATAGTAGCAGACCATGGCCATTGCCGTTCGGTCCTGCCTCTCCAGAAATCCAGCCACGCTCAACATCAGACGTTCCTTCGGAATATCTATCCAAATTTCACGGCGCCCCGACAGGATAGCGGGGCGCCGGGAGTTTTAGTGGCAGGCCGGACGGGTACCTGGAAGCAGGACTTTGTCAACGACGTGGATCACGCCATTGTCTGCCATGATATCTGCGATGATGACATTTGCCATCTCACCACTACCATCCGCAATTTTGACGCCACCGTTTTCGGCAGTGATACACAGGCGGCCACTTGCCAGGATGGGCTTGAAATAGTTGGAACCGGTGGGGAACATGTTGGCCGTCAATTTACGGTCATCCACGTGATACAGAAGCACATCGGTCAGTTGCCCCTTGTTCTCTGGCTTCAAAAGGGTCTCAACCGTGCCGGCAGGCAGCGCTGCAAAGGCATCATTAACGGGTGCATAGACGGTGAACGGACCGGGGCCGGAGAGTGTTTCAGCAAGGCCAGCAGCTTGGACAGCCGCGACCAGCGTTGAGAAGCGTTCGTCGCCAACGGCGATTTCAACAATATTGGCGGCATTTGCAGCGGCGCCAGAAAAGCAGAGCACGGCAGCGCAGACGGCAGTTTTCAAACGGGATTTCATCAGGTGTCTCCGTAATTTTATGGGGATTTATTTCATGTGTTGTTGCAACTGGTCAGACTACGTTGCCAAACGGAGCTTGGATCAGCAGACCATGAAAACATGAGCCGATCGGACGGTCGTCCAAAACATTAAAAGTCTGCCCACACCGATAAAAACTTTGCAATACCAAGGAATTATCCCAACAAGAGCAATCCATAAGCTGCGGAGGGAACCGTGGCTATTTTTTCGGGGAAACTCCGAAAGTGCCGGTAAATCGTCCAAAATTCAAACGATCGAGCGTCTTCATGGCACAACACTCTATCGAGCGTCAGCACGTGGCCCCTTCCTGCGCAACCCGCTGACGTTCGCAAACAGGGAACCCAGTCGCACGCATTGGGAACATGTCACGAAAAGCACAGGCCATTGGTGAAGCACGAATGCACACACCCAAGTCCGACAAGGCACCGGCACTGGCACCCCCACACCGGCTTCTCATGTCGTCTTTAAAATAGAGTCCACCCATAGAAAATGGTCACGACCAGCGTATAGGCGGCGAGAAGAGCCACGTTGACCGGATTTCCAGAGAGCTTTGGCGTTTTTATCTGAGAGACATTCAGAACCGAGAGGCAAAGACCGCTGACGCCGAGTAAAATGGAAAACACTGAGCGATCAAAAAATCCAGAAAACATGAACAGGAAAACTAGAATAATACTATTGTTATCAATAGCCAGGCCAGTGTATTTTGCATCATCCGAGAGTCCAAAAGTGCTGAAATAGCTCAATCGAATAGCACCAAAAACCAGCATTATAAAAGCGACCGGCAAAAAGGCAGGATTGAAATTGGCATAGCTCAAGATCAAAATGGCAGGTGTGACACCATAACTTACAATATCAATGAGAAGATCGAGCTGCCCTCCAAATTGACGATCTGCGCCTGTTCTTCCCGACATTCTGCGGGCAATAAGTCCATCAGCCCAATCAAATGCAACAGCCCAGATCATTCCGATCATTGCGGCGGCGTAAACTCCCACAATCAGAAAATAGATTGCAATCAGTGTGCAACCCAACCCCGCAAGCGAACAGATGTTGGGAAGATCCTTGACATACGACAGGATTGGCTTGGTTGGCGGCTCGTGAGCCGCTGAGTTTTCAGTTGTCATAGCAGGTCCTTTAGGTTAGAGAAACGCAGCGCTAGTCGATATTCGACAGGCAAACTCCGCTTCCCATTCTGCGTGCATTTGAAACGTGTAGCGTTCAACGCACCGACCAGCTCCAGACTTCTGATAGTCTGGAGAGCACTCAGCTATATTGCATGAAACTACTGAATAAATGTCGCGCGATCGTGAATCCAGATTCCGTTCGCTAGCATCGTTTATCAGTGGATAAAAGGATTATGTGAACAATGATTGTCTACACGGTTGGCACTTTCGATTTGCTTCACGTGGGTCACCTTGCTTTGTTGAACCATTGCAAGACCTTGGGTGATATTCTCGTAGTTGGGGTTGCATCAGATGAGGTCGTAAATCTGTACAAGCCCAATGTCCCGGTTGTTCCATTGGAGCAACGCGTAGAAATGTTGGAAGCCTTGAGCTGTGTCGACATTGTCCGTCCTTACCACGAGCTTGAATATGTTTCAGGCTGCAAAGCGGTGGATGTGGATATTTTTGTGGTTGGGGAAGATTGGGGGAAAAAGGCTCATAACATTGATGTGGATACCTATTTGAGGGAGATGGGGAAGGAAATCGCCCAAGTTCGTTACAATCCTCGAACGTCTTCCACGAAAATCAAACAATTGGTTTTGGCTCAATCTCAGGCAAAAAGAGCACTGAGCTATGCCTAGGTCCAACCAATGCCTTCGCAAATAGAGCGACCGTAAAAGTTTAACCTAAGGTGCGGACCCTTTATGAATGGAACTAACGGTACAGAACCGACCTTGGCCGGTCGTCATGCCTTGCACTGCAGTTTCCCGCACCAGCCATTGGAAACACGGAATAGCAGTGGGATTGTCGAAAGGTAGCTCTGCAGACGAAGCAGGCTTGGTGTTCCTGGTGTGCTAGACAGTTGCAAGGCTGTCGTCATCGCGGACAGGCTACTTTGCGCCCATACTCAACGCGTTTGCCTTGCTGTGATAGGCATCAAATCCGATCT